>JACPHP010000004.1 GCA_016188605.1 Candidatus Spechtbacteria bacterium
TTTCCAATTTCTTACCTTGTATTTCTTCTTACCTCCTTTACTCTGTTTTCTTGATTGCTTTGATGGTTTATTGTTCATATCATCATTATACCAAGAACGCGGAGTAAGGTAGGTAAGAGGGATTTACTCAACAACGCCATTGAAAATTGTTAAATTGAAAATTGAAAATTAAGTATTTATGCCCATGTCCCTCCGCACCATTCTCGCAACAATAGGCTCTTCCTTCTTCCCTGCTCTCTGCATTTACTGCGGCAAAGAAAATAAGTGGCTTTGCGTGGAATGTACAAAAAAAGCAGAGCCATTCCCCCACGCCGTTTGTCCTGCCTGCGACGCTCGCGCGATTGATGGCAAATTAGAAGATTCTTGCACAGAAAAAACGGGCTTAACCCGTTTTTTCTGTGCTTATCCGCTGAAAAATCCCGTCGTTCGCGCGCTGGTGCATACCTATAAGTATCGCTACGGTTCAACACTTCACGAAACAATCTCTGCTTTGCTTGCGCAGTGGCTAAAATTTCAAAATGCGGGCGGCCTTTTTGATGATTCTTTTGTGATTGTAGCAGTGCCTCTGCACAAAGCGCGTCTAAACGCGCGCGGATTTAACCAGTCAGAGCTTCTTGCGCGCGATTTTGCGCAATATTTTGCAGTGCCACTTTTAACAAATGTGCTGGCAAGGACAAAAAATACTCCATCACAACTTGAGGTGCATAACAAAATCGCCCGCAGCCAAAACATGCAAAATGCTTTTGAAGTAACAAAAAATGACGCGCTGAAAGGTAGTCGCGTCATTTTAATTGATGATGTCTACACCAGCGGCGCAACAATGCGAGAATGCGCCGCGGCACTCCGTAAAGCAGGAGCAAGAGAGGTGTGGGGCGTTGCCTTTGCGCGAGGCTAAGAGCTAGCCGAGAACCTCTTACTAATGAACATCAAAAACAAAATCAGGGAAAACACTGTTAGCGACATCACTGGTATAGTTATGTACCCAAATTCAAGAACCTGCGGCTCGGAGCAAGAGACCGCTTCTTTTATTATAGAGCAAGTAATTGACTGCGCGCCCGAATACTGCAAATACGAATGATAGGCGGCGATAAGCGCGCCCACCAACGACAGCCCAATCACATAATCAACAATCCCCTTATCTTTTTTCCACAGCGCGATGGCCAAAATTAGCGCTTGCGGGTAAAGCGCGATACGCTGATACCAACACAGCGTGCATGGCGGAAGCGCCGCGATTTCCGAATAAAAAAGCGTGCCTGCCATCGCACCCGCGGCAAGAAGAAAAGCCAGTGGCAAAGCATTGCGCGCGACAAATGCAATCAGTTTGTCGTTTTTTTGTCTGCGCGCGAAAAAGTATACTAAACCTGCAACGAGCACAATTTGCCCTGCTATTATAGATAACGATAACGCTTTGCTAATTAAGAGGATTGTTGGACTCATAAACTTGAATAATGAATATAGAATCATGAATCATGTATGCCAAGCGTTGCTTCTTTGCATTCACTATTCACAATTCATGATTCAGTATTCTGTTTTTACACTTGATAGTTCCTCGGCGAGCTTTCACGCGCTCCCGCCTCTGTCATGCGCACAAACCTAGCTTTTTTCCAGAACTCGCTGATGTTTTTTGCGCCTGTGTAGCTCATGCCAGATTGCAGGCCATCAAGCAGTATCTGCAAAAACTTTTGCACCTCCCCCTTGTAAGTTACGCGGAAGCTGATGCCCTCGGGCGCGCGATCTTGGCGCTCGGCATTTGCTTCAACTTGCTGGCGGTCAATGGATGCGTCACGAGAGGCAAGTCCGCGATAAATCTTAAACGCCTCGCCGTCTTCAATATAATAAGTGCCGGGGGACTCGTAAGTGCCTGAAAACAAGTTCCCTATCATCACGGTTGAGGCGCCGGCAGCGATGGCCTTTGCCACGTCACCGGAATTTTTGATTCCCCCGTCCGCGATAAGCGGCACGTTGGCTTTTTTTACCACCGGCACAACGTCTAAAATTGCGGAAAGTTGAGGCACTCCCGCCCCCGCGACAATTCTGGTGGAGCACGCCGCTCCCGGGCCGATGCCAACTTTAATAGCGTCCGCTCCGGCTTTGATAAGATCCCGCGCGCCCTCTGCGGTTGCCACATTCCCCGCCACAACATCAATATCAAATTTCTTTTTTAAATCTTTGGTTAAATCAACACAGCGCTTGTGATGGCCGTGTGCAATATCTATCACAAGAACATCAGCGCCCGCTTCAACGAGAGCCTCGGCGCGCTCAACGCCATCTTTAACTCCCACTGCAGCGCCTACCAAAAGCTTGCCCTGCTTATCTTTTGCCGCACCTGCGTGCTCGCGCGCTTTTTGAAAGTCAGATGCGGTAATAAGGCCAATAAGTTTATCTTTGGCATCTACAAGCGGCAATTTTTCAATTTTGTGTTTGTCAAAAAGATAAAGCGCTTTTTCCGCGGTAATGCCTCTGGGTGCCGTAATAAGTTTTTCCCGCGGCGTCATGCAATCTTTCACTTTCCCATTTAAATTGTTCTTAAACCGCACGTCGCGCAACGTAATAATGCCCCGCACAGTACCATTATCGGCACATACTATTAATCCGCTTATATTATTTTCCCGCATTATGTTTACTGCCTGCTCAAGCGTGGCGTCCTGTGAAATTGTTGCCGGATCGTCTATGACCAAGTTTTGGGCGCGTTTTACCTTGCGCACCTCTACCGCCTGCTCTTCAATGCTTAAAAAACGGTGGATGACGCCTAGGCCTCCTTCCAACGCCATAGCAATTGCCATGCGCGATTCTGTAACCGTATCCATATTCGCGCTTACAATAGGACTTTTCAAATTCACGTTACGCGAAAATTTTGTACTAATATCAATTAACTTGCGGGACGAAATATCCGAATACTGCGGTATTAAAAGAATGTCATCATAAGTAAGCCCCGAAGGAAAATATTTTTTCATACCAAACAAATTCTATCAAATCTTCTTATTACTATCAATCAATCTTATGTCCTGTAACTGCTCATACCTCTCATAAATGACTTTACGTTGAGGTTAAACCTCAACAGCTTACATTGCTTGACTTTTATGATATGAAATTAGATGATTATACTCAATGTTATGTACATTAAAAACAGGGAGGATCACTATGGCAAACAAACTTTCGTGGTGGAAAAATGCTGTTGTGTATCAGATATATCCTTTGAGTTTTCGCGATACTAACCAGGATGGCGTGGGAGACCTAGAGGGAATTATTGAAAAACTAAAGTATCTTAATGACGGTACGGAAAAATCTTTGGGCATAGACGCTATCTGGCTTTCTCCTATCTATCCCTCCCCCTGGGCAGATTTCGGCTATGATGTATCAGATTACTGCGCTGTCCATCCAGCATTGGGAAACCTGGCAACATTTGATGCGCTCGTTGAGGAAGCTGGCAAGCGCGGCATAAAGATTATCATGGACTTGGTCGTTAATCACACCTCGCAAGAGCATCCGTGGTTTCAGGAATCGCGCTCAAGTACGGACAATCCCAAACGCACTTGGTATATATGGCAAGATGAAAATGAGGAGGAGGGACCGCCCAACAATTGGCCTTCCTTTTTCGGAGGATCTGCCTGGACTCGAGACGCGCGTACAAATCAATATTATTTGCATAAATTTTTGCCCGAACAGCCGGATCTTAATCTGTGGAATCCGGAGGTTCAAGAAGCCATTCTTGCCAGCGTACGATTCTGGCTTGAAAGAGGTGTTGCCGGCTTCCGCATAGACGTAGCGGATTTGCTTTTGGAAGATAATTCCTTCGCTGACGCCCCTGTGATAAACGCGCCTGTTGGTCATGATGTCGCGGAGCCCATCAGATGGGAAAAAGTCTACTGGCGGCCGGAAACTCATGAATTTCTAAAAAAACTTCGCAAGCTGCTGGACGAATATGGAGCAATTGGCATTGGCGAAGTAAGCCCCGCGCATATGCTAGATTTTTATGGAGCGGAAGACGATGAATTGCAACTGCCGTTTAACTTTTCCCTCATAGGAATGCCGTGGAGCGCCGCGCCAATCCGTTCTGCAATAAATAGTTATGAATCTTCGCTTGGCAATGGACAATGGCCTAATTATGTTTTAGGAAATCACGACAACAAGCGTCTCTCCTCGCGTATAGGACCAGAAAACGCGCGCGCCGCCGCGCTAATGTTGCTCACATTGCGCGGAACTATATTTCTTTATTACGGCGATGAAATTGGAATGGAAGACGTTCCGATGAATCGCGACCAGCTCAAAGATACGCCGAGCCTGCGCTTTTCTCACAAAGAAAGCCGTGACCCCGCGCGAACACCCATGCAATGGAGCAACGAATTTGCCGCGGGGTTTTCGGGAGCGGAACCGTGGTTGCCGATCCATGAAAATTGTCAAACCCTCAATGTAGAAGCACAGGATAAAGACAGGCTTTCTCTGCTTGCGCTTTATCGCCGCCTTATACATTTACGTAAAAAATCTGTCGCGCTAAGCTCTGGTGCGTATGAATCGCTTTACGTGATCCCAAAAACAATTCTTGCGTACCGCCGCTATACAACCAGCGAAGAATATCTAATAATCATAAATTTCACCGATAAAACCGTTCGGCCGGATCTTTCGGAATATCACTTCAGTGGCTGCTGCGTTCTTTCAACGCATTCTTTGTATAATACAAAGCAACCTAAATTGCTACAAAAAATTATACTGCGTCCACGAGAGGGTAAAGTATTTAGAATATATTAAAGCGCCTAGCACAGACTCGCGGAAAGCCCGCTCGGAATAACTGGTATGGACCCTATAGGCCAACCCTGTATTGCCTGTAAATAGGAGCACTGGAAATTTTTTACGCCTCGCACGCCGCCTTGCGGCAGGTTCGGCTAAAATTTCCGCTGTCCTCGACAATAAAAAATGAAAACGGAAAGGCCTCTACTTTTACATAGAGGCCTTTATTCTATCTATAAAAAAGGATAGCCAGTTGAAAATCCATAAATTATTTATTTTTCGCGTAGTCTTCCAAGGCTTTTTTTTGAGAGTCATTAATATGTATAGACGTTCTTTTTGATTTAATGAACTCTATGGCTTCGTCTACGAATTTTCCTTGTTTAATAAAATAAGCCGCGACCAGCGTGGGAGCGCGCCCGTGTCCGTTCTTACAATGCACGTATACCCTCTTTTTCATTTCCACTATTTTCTCAAGAACCGACACTCCGAATTCCAATTGATCTTTTGTTGGAGCTTCGTGATTTGGCACCGGAATCCATACATAAAATTCAACGCCAAACGGAGCATCCAGCCGATTTTCTTCAAGCGATAAGTCCGCGCCCACTCCATCGCTCTTTAATTTTTCATCAAAATGAGTCTGGCAGCACTGGTTAGTGCCTATATAGATGCCGTCGGAAATATAATCAAAGTCCAGTATGTTGTCTGTATGCATATTGATTATAAAAGTTAATGCAATTTCTACTTTTAATCTAACTGGCCGCACTACTCGTTGCCGCGCAAATAAAACTTGGAGCTGCGGCAACGAGAGACAGATAAAATAACTATAGAATTCCTATATTACTAACATCCACAATCACACGTCTTTCCGTCTTTGTGTTCCTGCCCGCAATTTGAACATGTCTTGCTCGCATCTTCTTTATGTTCATCGTGGGTGTGTTCTTTATGCGCTTCGCATGGACATACGCATGCCATGCATGAATTTGCTTCTTTTGTGGCATCCTTTTGATCTTCCATATTTTTGTTAATTAATTATTTTACCAAAGTTTAATTGACCCGCCACCACTTAAAATAATAGCAATGTTTGCGGCAAGTAGTATAAAATCAAACTCCCAACCAGTTTTATCCATTGCCGAAAATGGGACGTGCCACTGCATTATTTTCATTACGATAGCGCCTACCATCACAATAGCAAGCACTAAAGCGGCAATTTGAGTATACATTCCAAATATAAGACCAAGTGAAGCTAAAAATTCCACTGATCCTAGCATGAAAACCGCAATAGTTGGCGCGCCCATTGCCGTTGCCATACCTTTGGCGTTTTTTAATTTCGGAAACGCGTGATACAAAAATATAACCGAAATTACTAGGCGCAATAAAAATAAACCGAAATTGTTGAATTGTATTAGTTGTTCAAGCATATTGCGTTAGTTAATTTTTTAATTTTCGACCTTTGATTATAAAAATAGCAAATAAGAAGATAGTCAAACGCTGTGGCTATAAAGGTCCACACAATCGCTAAAGCCAAATAATACTGCAAAAATCTCCTTGTACTTTTTTAAGCAACACCCAAAGCGTAACAGCGACGCCGATAGGCATAACAATTCAGCCGATCATAGAAAGCGGCACGACAAAGAAAAAAGCCACGCCAAGAACGTAGCCGATAAACCAGGTGCCCAAGCCCCACCCCAATGCGTCTTTAAGTAATTTTGTTGGCTCATAGGATATTATAAATGCGAAGCCCGCTTTCGCTAAAGCTACGTCGTGGCGAAGGCGGTGATGTATTAGCCTTTGCGCGAACCCACTTCGCACGCGCGAAGCGTGTGGTGGCTTGAAACTGCCTCGTACGCTCCGATTGCGTGGTGATGATAGACAATGCGCCTCGGACACGCTCGCGGACTCGCGTGTGCAAAAGGAAATTTTTGGTTTTGCTTCGCCGTTTCAGTCTCCGAAAAGAGCAATCTTATTTTAACATCTTTCTTTGCTCTTTTCTCCACCCTCACGGCGACCGAGGCGCTTCCTCTCCGCGTTCTGTAGTAGCTCTAAACTCTGTGGCTTCGATACTGGTCGTGGTAACTCAAAGAATATGGATTGTGCTAGGCACAAACAAATCTTATTGTGCTTGCCCCGCCCGCCCTGTGCGCGCACAAATCCCCGCCGTTTTTAGGAGATATTATAAAACGGCGGGGATTGCTCCCTTGAAATTAAATATTGAAAGATGAAAGAGCCCCAAGCAGATGTTATCTGCAAGGGGCTCTGATTTGTAGAGACCAGTAGCTCGCTTACGCGGCGACGGCCTCGGGGTTGAAGTTCGGAAGACGGCTCTTGACCGCTTCCACCACGGCGTCGAGGTCGATGCCCGCGCCACGATTGTCGATGGCGTGGTTCAGCGTCTTCGAGTCCACGCCCGCGAGCTGACCGAGCTGGTGCGCGCGGAGCACGGCAATGGTCTTGCCGACATCGCGCTTGCAGACATCGCTCCAGAGCATGTAGATGCGCTCCTCGTAGATGCCGAGTGTGTCGAGCATCAGAAGGCTGCTGAGTCCGCCACCGAACGCGTCGGGGTCAACCCTCTCGCCCTTCGACAGAAGCTCCATGCACGCGGTGAGCGCATCGGGGTTTCCGCCGCCCATGGTCATGATGACGTCTCGAACAGACATGTCCAATTTGATTCTCTCGTTAGCCATTTCTGTCTCCTTCTCTTTGGTTGGGAATGTGCTTGTTTTGAGCCACCATAGCTCAAAATCGAAGTCTGCTACTATCCTAGCATACCAACGCCTTTCTGTCAAAGGCAAAAGGGTGGCTGATTTGTCATGCCACTATGTCTGTATTTGGGTTATTTCTGCAAACAATACTGTAGGAAAACCATAACCACATTCATCATTAGTAGCGCGTCTGAAGCGGTAGCGTCTTTCGTCGTGGGTTTTGCCGTGCTGTTTGTTGCTCGTTCAGATGTAATGAATCCTTGGATCACACTCACGAGCGGCTCAGTGAATCGGTTTACGGGAATTATCCCACCTTCCTTTGCTTTCTGAAGTAATTTCCCAACCTCACCTTTTCCACTTTTTCCCTCCTCACCGACGAGAACTTGTAAGAATCGTTGAACGGCTCGATGGGCCTTAGTTATGGCTTCAGCATAATTTTCTTCTCGATAATCTTCGAACATCAACGCCAAATCCGTACTGACTGATTTCCATTTTGGATCCGCGAGAATACTAAGTGTTGGAATGTAAACTTCCTCTGTTATTCTGTAGTCTTGCCGTGGTACAAATCCGTTTCTTGTCACTAACTGATTTACCGCGAACTGTTCGAAAATATGGTTTAGACAGTTTGCAAGCCGATCAAATCTATTAAACGCTTCATCAACAAGTTTTTTCCGCTCGACATCATCTTGTGCCTCGTTTGCACGACGATAGTCAGAGTGATCTATATGATCCTCGGCAAATTTACTAAGCATACGAAAAACCATTGCGTCCGATTTTTCTCGCAGGAAGATGTGCTGAAAATCTGTTATCGCAGCTTTCATTCTCTCTGATTCATTGCCATAGCCGCCATAATAATGATCTCGTTGTGGTTGAACGGCATGCAGATGTCTACCAGGGCATTGTCTCAGAAAAGCATTGTTCAGATACTCAATAGTTTGCAAAATTTCCCTTGAGTATGACTCAACCCAACCACTATTTTTTAATTGCTGAAATGCAATTTGCTTTTCCTCATCAGTAAGATTGACCCAGTTCCTTAACGCTAATTGTGGTTGAATGTTTGATTCAACTTTTGGATCATTTTCTCCGTATAGTAAAAATTTTGGAATCTTCATATTTATTTCAAAAGTTCTCCGCTACTAACACCCAAAGCCTCGGCAATCTTGGCGATTGTCTCAAGTGTTGGATTTTGCTTTCCGGCTTCAAGGTTGCTGATATATGCTCTATCTATTCCAGTCGCACGATGTATGTCTCCTTGAGACAACCCTTTCGCTTCCCGAAGCTTTTTCATATTTTTTGCAAATCGTTGTGTTTCGGTGTCTTTCATGGGTATTCAAAGTAATTAACATCTGCACTTTAGCATTTTATTGTGTTTAATCGCAATAATGTGATATATTACATGTATGTTAGTAGCGGCGAAGCAAAACCAAAAATTTCCTTTCCATTTCTTTTTCCGCTTCGCGGCGGAGGGGTGGGGGGAGGAGGCGCGAGGAAAATGCAAGGAAATTTTTTGGTTTTTGCACACGCGAGTCCGCGAGCGTGTCCGAGGCGCATGTGCGAAGTGGGTTCGCGCAAAGGCTAATACATCACCGCAGAAAGAAACTTCCGAATCCGAAAGGTGGGAAGAAGCCCGCGCCGAAGGCGCGGGAGTGGGCAAAAGAGCCCGTCGCTTCGCGACGAATTGGGACGGGACGGGTGCGGTGAAATGGGCGGATTTGTCCTTGTTTCATATCTAAAAACTATTTATATGTCCAAACCAAAATATTTTCTATACGCGCGTAAGAGTACGGAGGACGATGATAGGCAAGTGATGTCCATTGAGGCACAGCTTTTTGAACTGCGAGAATTGGCGCGTAAAGAAAATCTTGAAATTCTTGCGGAATTTCAAGAGTCGAAAAGCGCAAAGACGCCGGGGCGCGAGGTGTTCGGCGAAATGTTCGCGAAAATTGAAAAACTAGATGGTGTCGGCATATTGGCGTGGCATCCCGACCGCCTCGCGCGTAACAGTATTGACGGTGGCAGGGTTATTTACGCCGTAGACACTCGCAAGGTTGTGTCTTTGCGCTTTCCGACATTTTGGTTTGAACCGACCCCGCAAGGGCTCTTTATGTTGCAAGTGGCGTTCGGGCAATCTAAATATTACAGTGATAATCTTTCCGATAATATCAAGCACGGCGTCCGCCAAAAATTGCGACGAGGCGAATGGTTGAATTTAGCTCCCTTTGGCTACACCAATAATCCGAAGGTGAGAAATATTGAGCCTCATCCGACAAATGCTCGCGTGGTTACTCTAGCGTTTCAAGAATACGCCAAAGGGTCGCATACTTTTATTTCGCTCGCGCAATTTTTGGCAGACTTGGGCGTGGTGACACGGAACCAAACGCCACTTGCCAAAGTTTCCATCAAACGACTTTTGACACATCGTGCATATCTCGGCTTCGTCAAACATGGTGATGAATGGTTTGATGGAAACTTTGAGCCAATTGTTACTCCCGCATTGTTTGAATCCGTGCAGAAAGTATTGCAAACGAAAGAAAGGCCGCGCAAAAGGAAAATCAAGCATGATTTTCCTTTCACTGGACTTTTTCGATGTGGCGAGTGTGGCGGTATGATTTCCGCGCAGTGGGCAACTGGAAAATCTGGCGGTCGTTATCGCTATTATCGGTGCTCGAAAAAGCGCGGCCACTGTTCGCAAGCGTATTTACAGGAAACTGAACTTACGCGACAAATCTGTGCACGGCTTCAAACAATCTCGCTTTGCGATCGCTATACCGACTGGATGTTGAACAAAGTGAAAATGTGGGAGCGCGAGGAAATTGGAGCGTCGCAAAGCGAGGTTCAAAATCTTTCCAATAGTATCAAAGCGAACGAGGAGCGCATGGAAAAACTACTCTCGGCGTATCTTGATGGCGATGTACCAAAAGAGGTTTATCTCAAACGAAAAGATGTTCTCATGCGCTCTCTCGCCGCTTTGAAGGAAAATATGAAAGATTTTGAACGCGGGAGAAACAATTGGGTCGAACCCTTGCGGGAATGGATTTTAGATACGAAACAAGCCAATTTTTTGTCCTCCTCCTCTGATTTGTACCAAATCAAGTCGTTCGTCCAAAAAATCGGAACGAACCCGCTGGTTCGTGACAAATCCGCCCATTTCACCGCACCCGTCCCGTCCCAATTCGTCGCGAAGCGACGGGCTCTTTTGCCCACTCCCGCGCCTTCGGCGCGGGCTTCTTCCCACCTTTCGGATTCGGAAGTTTCTTTCTGCGGAGGCGAGAGGATTCGAACCTCTGATACCCTTTCGGGCATAACAGTTTTCAAGACTGTCCCTTTCAACCGCTCAGGCACGCCTCCACGACTCTAAAATTTTCAAGCACCAATTTTCTCAGCCACAGGCTGATCCCCGCCAGAGGCGGGCAGGCGCCTCGGGCGGAAAAATTTAGTCATTCGGCTATTATTTCGAAATTCAAAATTCTAAATTCGAAATTAACTTAATGCCATGCAGTATACCCTAAATACCACCAAAATACAAACCTGCGAGAGCGTGCCTATCTTCTCCCCTTTATCGTCCTACGTATGGCCTCCACTATAGCGGGCAATATCGAAAATGCAATAACAACCACTATTAACTCAAAAACGTAATCCCCGATATCAGGAAAAAGATGCCCTAGCCAATACCCTACAAGTGTGATGGAACACACCCACAAAATGCCGCCTATGATGTTGAATAATGTAAACGTGCGATAGTTCATCTTTCCTACCCCTGCAAGCATGGGAGCAAATGTTCTGGCATAAGCCACGAACCTAGCAAGAATAATCGTCAATATTCCATATTTATCATAAAAAATCCTTGCCTGTTCTAGCCTATCCTTATGGAACAAAAAAGATTCTTCCTGACGAAAAAGCGCGGGCCCAACTTTTCTTCCAAACCAATACCCCGCCTGATCGCCCAGTATCGCCGCGATGCTACCGAATATTAATAATGGCAATAACGGCAAATCGCCCTGAGACGCAAGAATTCCAGCAATAAATAGAAGGGAGTCTCCGGGCAAAATAAAGCCTAGAAATGTGCCTGATTCGGCAAAAAGCGTAATAATAATCCCCATCAAACCGAAGGCCTGAATTAGTTGATCTGGATTCAAATAATTAAACATATACGCATGGATTATTTCGCGCGAGTACCTGGAGGTATCGAGGGGTTTGGCTCAAGCAAAGAAAATCCACCTTCTGGAGTAGAGAGGGCGAAAAGCATTCCGTTTGATTCATATCCACGAATTATACGCGGCTCAAGATTTGCAACGAACATACAAGTTCTTCCTGCAAGCACACTGGGGTCTGGAAAATAAGACGCGATCCCGGAGATAATTTGACGTGGAGTTTCCTCTCCAAAATCTACAGAAATCTTTAAGAGTTTGTCTGTATTTACGATTTTTTCTACTTCAAGGATTCGCCCTGCCTTAATTTCCACTTTAATAAATTCATCGTAAGAGATCATAGGTTTAAAAAGCTCGAGTGACCCGAGCTCCAATTATTATTATGCCACGATACCACATAATCAGCTACTCTTTTTCCCTTTAAAGTAATTATCCAATAGTCCTAGCTTTACAAGACGCGATCGTATAGCGCTGCTTTGCCTGCCAAACGTTTTTGCAATACTGGCAACAGAAACCTTGTCTGCAAAAAATTCTTGCAGTCTCGCGTCATGCTCTTGCGTCCATGGCTGATATGCGTTTGGATATTTCTCTCTGATTTTTGCAAGTGGTGTTGAGTTCGCCTTGGATTTTTTTTGCGCATTTACACTGAGCCGTATCGAAGTACCCGTGCATGCTTTTACGAATTGTTCGTGCATTAGATTAATTTCTTTTGTTGTCATCTTACTAAAGATAATTTCTACCTGTTCTGATTGCCCGCGAAAATCTACATCCTTTATTAGCACTTCGGGATGAACTTGAAATGTACGCTCGTTCCAGCCCAAAAGATGGAGTCCAGAAAGCCGACGTACGCGAGAAAGCGCGACGTAACCCTGACCAAATTCAAAAACATCCGTTAAGTCCATTACGGCTTCGTCCAAACTCATACCCTGGCTTTTATGAACAGTAATCGCCCAGGCAAGGCGAAGCGGCACTTGCGTTACGCTTGCGCACACACTGCCATTTTCCTCCACCGTCCATTCCATTGGCTCTACTTCAATCTCTCTGCCACTGTGAATTTTTACTATTGGATAACCAACATTTTCTACAAACCCCTGGACAATACCGAGCGTGCCATTAACAAATCCCTCTTTTGGATTATTCTTGGTAAACATAACTGCCGCGCTAACTTTCAAAGAAAGCGTGCTGGGTGATAAGCAATTTTTGATAAGAGTTTCTACTAGCGCCGGTGGGCCGTACGACGACATATCAAATGTTTTTGCGACAGACGAAATTCTTCCGAGCGTTTCTGTGTTTATACGGTCAACGTCAGCGTTATGAGAAAAAAGTTTTGGCACGTTTTGAGGAACAGCATTACGATCAATTTTTCTTTTGGCAATATGGTGTAGATGACCAGCTGCAAATTCATTATGGCGAATCGCAGAAAGCATATTAAGAAAGTCTTTGTCATCTTGGCGATATTGTTCTGTGAGATAGCACGCAATCGGATTAGCGCGTGTCCAAGCAGGAGATAGATACGCGAAGCGTGAAGGAGGCCATTCGACAAAGCTCAGGGCAAGCGCTTGTTGCCCAGGATCCATTCTTACCACGGGCGGCAATTGAAAAAAATCTCCTACAAAGATTACTTGCAAGCCTCCAAACGGATCGGTTTTTTGCATAACCTCGCAGCATACCGCGTCAACCATAGAAACTGTTTCCGCGGGCAACATAGATACTTCATCTATGATAAGAATCTTGCTGTTTCTTATGCGCTTTGCCACACGTTCGTTAGAGGCAATGCGATCAAGGTCGTATTTATCAAGCCGCGATTTTATTCCGATTCCGCTCCAAGAATGCACTGTCATGCCGCCAATATGCGTGGCGGCGATACCAGTTGAAGCGGTGATAGCTGGCTCGATTCCGTGGGAACGCAGCCAAGCAACGTATTGGTTGATCGTGTGAGTCTTGCCACTCCCCGGCTCACCTGTAAGAAATACATTGGCGCCAGTTTTTAAAATTGTGAGCGCGGCGTCTTGTGTCATTAATATACTATATAATAAGTAGATTAATTCACAAAATGCATGCCTATTAGGACAGCCTTGAACCAGATAGTTTTGACGCGCTTGTCAATACGGCCTTAATCTCTTCGCTTATAAGTCGGCTATCGAGAATTCTTTTTAGAGCATTGAGCTGCTTCGGAAGGACAGACTGCCCGCATAATTCCTGGACTCTATCTGCCACTTTTTCAATATCATCAAATGATATAACCATATTTTCAAGACCTACTTTGCTAAGTATTTCTGCGCAACCCATTTTATTGCTGACTAATACTGGCACGCCAAGACAGACTGCTTCCATCGGAACATTTCCAAAAGTTTCGAATGATGAGGGGCATATTATCAAACCTTGTGATATATAAAACTCCTTCAAACCTTCGGGTGCCATTGGCGGAAGAATCTCTATAGATTTTGGAATATTTTTTAAACGAGCATCTGAATTAGTAACAAAGCAAGCGCTATGTTTCCATTTACGCCTAAGGAGTTCTTTATGCAATAAGAAAAATAAGTCGAAATTCTTCACTCTTGAATAGCGCCCTACTGCTGCGATTCTACGCTCAACAGAGTACTCGACAGCGCAAGGATCCATGAAAATGCTTGATGCGGGATTAGGTATAACATAGCAATTTTTAATCCTATGCTTAATAACTTCCTCTTCTACAACACTTTTACATAATTGTGATGGGAAAATGATTTTAGCTGCTCTGGATACTATAGACTTTTCCATCAAAGCAAATAATGCCCTCATATGAGTGGGCTGGCTATCTGTCTCTCTAGACAAAACACCTGAATACCACAATACAACTGGAATGCCTTCTTTCTTGGCTACTATAGATATGAGCCAAGGAATATAATAGGTGCCGCTAAGCAAAACTATATCTGGATTAGTTTCTCTAAGTATATTCCTTATTATTTCCAATGGCTCACGATATGCATTCTCTACATCCCTTATGCTCTCGGCTTTTTTCATAATATCTATTATAGGCAAATGGTTAATGTTTATAATGTGGTGATCAAATGCCTCTGGCGCAAAATTACGAAAAAGCACCGGTCCTTTCATATAAGTCCGGCTGTTCAATTCTATTCCAACAAAATAATCTAGCCCGTATAGATGGTTAATCAGATTAATGTTGGAAGACGTAATGCCTCCCATATATTCTCTACTAAGATTTATTGCTATTTTCAGCATATTCGTTAAAAAGTTAGTTTTTACCTTGCCATCGTCTTGCGAGCTTCCTCTACGATTGCTAGCAATATATTACCTAAATTATGATCTAGCAAGACCTTAGCGTTTAGATACAACAATTCTTAATCTTATCCGCTCCTCCTAGGCTCCTCCTAGGGTCGTCAGACGACCCTAGATAATTAGACCTATAATTTATAAATCCTGGATATAAAACCATCCCGCTCATGCGGGATGGTTTAGGAGGGTCGGTCCGTCCTAGAGATAATCTACTTTATGGAAGTAATCGCTGTGCCGAGCGGATAGAAGTTTACGCCTGCTTCAATGTGATTGATGTGGTAGATGGCATCCCAGTCGTATCCTTCTGCTTCAAACTGCGCGGCGGTCATGTTGAGCCATTGGCGTTGGCCGACATCGCTGTCTGGGGCTGAAGATATTTTGTATACTTTGGGATCATATACTGTGCCATCCGCGTTTACTTCAATCACTAGATCGGCTGAGGTAAAGGCGTCCATTACTGTTTGCGATACACTCTTGACGTTGCTCCACTTGAGGTGGCCATAGGAGTTGAAGATATCCGGATTGAGGATCAATCTC
>JACPHP010000005.1 GCA_016188605.1 Candidatus Spechtbacteria bacterium
CTTGTGTGATGTTTTTCATACTCGGTGTTGTGTCAACTTTTGTAAGCTTGCGGACTCTGGTGCCGCGTACCTCGACCTTCGACGAGCAGTATTTATTTTTTCGAGATCGGGATTTTGGCATAGAAAAACCCCGTGCTCATCGCACGGGGTTTTTCCCTTTATCCGCAGTTTGCGGACGGAAACGGCTCTATTTGTCAGCTCCTACTTCCCATGACACTTTTTATACTTCTTTCCGCTTCCGTCCTCCTTCTCCGCCAAAGGCGGATTCCATCTACATTAAAATTCCGAAGAACAAGTCGGCGGGACTCCACTTGCATTTACCCTTATTACACATTCTTGCCGTGGCAATGTTTATACTTTATTGGACGGCCATCGGAATGCGTCGCTCCGCAAGGACAGGGGTCGTTACGGTTGATTTCTTTTTTATCTTTTGGCTCGCTTTTTTCTTCGCCCATAGCTATGGAGCCCATTAGGGCGTTGCCGCCAACTTTAAACGATGCTTCGGGGCGGCTCAAAACCATCTCTGTGGTCTTTGGCATTGGAGGAGGATCTTTGAATTGCAAATGAAAGATTGTGCTGACTACTCCGCCGCGGATCGCGCTTAACAGCTCGCGGAACATTTTCACGCCTTCGCTCTTGTACTCAACGAGCGGATCTTTCTGGCCGTAGGCACGCAAACGCACGCTATCACGCAAATGATCCATAGCGTCAAGATCATCCATCCAAAACGCATCAATGGTGCGTAATAACGACCATCTCTCAATTGCCGTTCTCTCCTCTGCCGCGGCCTGCATGCGCTCTTCGTTGCGAGCGTTCAATGTTTCGTACAAAAAACTTTCTAATTCTTGACGCACATTGTCGTCATCTTTATGTGATTGTTCTGCTATAGTTTGTAGTTGCTTGTAGAATTGTTCGTCAAAAGGCGTTAAGCTCCTCACTGTTTCAAAAATTTCCTGAATATTCCAATCCATACGGCTGCCGGTGCAATGCATATTGCATAGTTCTTCAACATATTCTTTCATCATTCCATCTATCGTTTCTTTGAGTTTGTCCGGACTGGCTGAAAGAATGTCGCGGCGGCGGCGATAGATTGTATCGCGCTGTTTATTAAGCACTTCGTCATAATCAAGCACATGTTTTCGCAAATCAAAGTTATACCCTTCAATCTTTTGCTGGGCAGACTCAATCGCGCCGGAAATCATGCGCGATTCAATCGGCTCGTCTTCCGCAATACGCAAAGTCTCCATAAGCCCCTTGATGCGATCGCCGCCAAAAATACGCATGAGATCATCCTCAAGCGATACGTAGAATTGCGAAGAACCAGGGTCGCCTTGGCGCCCCGCGCGGCCTCTTAGCTGGTCGTCAATGCGGCGCGCCTCGTGCCGCTCGGTGCCTATTATATGCAACCCACCGACCGCGCGCACTTTTTCTGCTTCCTCTGCCGAAGGAGGGTTCCCTCCCAATATAATATCAACGCCGCGGCCCGCCATGTTTGTAGCTATGGTTACTTGCCCAACGCGGCCGGCCTGCGCGATAACTTCACCCTCCTGCTCGTGATTTTTAGCGTTTAACATTTGGTGCTTAATTCCTTCGCGGCCCAACATTTCGCTTAACAGTTCATTTTTTTCAATTGAGGTTGTACCAACAAGTACCGGCTGGCCTAAATCGTGGCGTTGTTTTATTTCCCGAATCACCGCTTTGTATTTTCCCATTCGCGTGCGAAATACAACGTCAGCCATATTCTCTCGCATGAGCGGTTTATTTGTAGGCACACTCACAACATCAAGTTTATAAACCTTATCAAACTCCTCGGCGTTAGAAAGCGCGGTACCAGTCATGCCAGCAAGTTTCTTGTACATGCGAAAATAGTTTTGGAATGTTATAGATGCGAGCGTGCGAGATTCTTTCTGCACCTCCACGCCTTCTTTGGCTTCAATCGCTTGATGCAAACCTTCTGAATAGCGGCGGCCTGGCATCAGGCGACCGGTAAACTCATCAACGATAATTACTTCTCCCTTGCGCACGACATAATCTTTATCCAGCTCAAAAAGCGCGTGCGCGCGGAGCGCCTCTTCTAAATGATGCACGAAACGCACTCCTCCACCATCAGCAGGATCATACAGATTAGAAATGCCTAATTTCGCTTCAACTTTTTTAATGCCCTCTTCTGTGATACTCACCGCGCGCATTTTTTCATCCACGTTATAATCTTCGTTCTCTTTCAATGAAGGAACAATTTGCGCAAATGTTTTATACAAACTTCCTGATTCTTCGTCGGGTGCTGAAATAATCAACGGCGTACGCGCTTCATCTATTAAAATACTGTCCACCTCATCAACGATAGCGTAGTTTAACCCTCCCTCTGCTTCTGTGCGCTGAGACATCTGCTCAATACTGTATGCCATGTTGTCACGCAGATAATCAAAACCGTATTCGTTGTTTGTGCCGTAAGTAATGTCGGCGGCATACGCTTGCTTACGAGCCACTGGGCGAAGGTAGCTATCTTCTACCTTGAAACTGCCGAGAATATCTCGCACCTCATCTCGTTCAGAATTTTGGTCATTATCCGCCCGAGGCGGATTAGCCTTGGGCTGAGAACCCTGGCCGCTCTCTGCTTCTGGCATAGCCAGTGCTTCTTCTTTTTTTACTTCATATGAAGGATCGTACAGATAAGCGATCTCATGATTGATACAACCAGTACTCATTCCAAGCGCATAGTAAACCTGACCCATCCACACGGTGTCACGACGAGACAGATAATCATTTACCGTAACCACGTGCACGCCTTTTCCTTCAAGCGCGTTAAGATACACGGCGAGGGTTGCGGTTAGCGTCTTTCCTTCTCCTGTTTTCATTTCCGCGATTTTCCCCTCATGCAGTACAGTTCCTCCCATAATTTGCACATCAAAATGGCGCTGGCCTAGAGTGCGGCGCGCCGCTTCACGAACCGACGCAAACGCCTCCGGCAAAAGATCGGCGAGAGTTTCTCCTTTGGTCATGCGTTCGCGCAAAACAGATGTCTGTTCTTTTAGCTGCGTATCGGAAAGCTCCTTGATTCTTGATTCGAGGACATTTACTTCTCGCGCAACATCTGCAAGACGGTTAACTGCGCTCGCATTGGGGTCGCCAAATATCTGCGAAAAAATCGACATAATATGTCCATTACAGCATAAATTGGTCAAAAATGAAAGCAATTTCAATTGAATATAAAATGAATTGCCCTCCGCAAACTCGGGGGGCAATATTATAACTTATTTAGCAGGCAGCCAATCAAGAAACATCACGCAACATCGCCCACCCGCGCCCGATGGCTCAAATTGCGATGTGTACATCGGGATAACTTTCATGCCCAATTTCCATAATTCGCGAATGAACCATACGTAGCCAGCCTTAGTATTCATATCTAAACCTTCGACGCGGAAAGGATGTCTAATGCCCTGCTTCTTCATTTTATTTACAAGATGGGCATTATTTTTCCAATCTCCCCTATCAAAAGACATGAGCTCGCGAAAGCGAGGATCGTTTTCTGCGATAAACTGACCTTTGGCGCTTAACAGCCGCGATTCTTCGCTCGCGTTAAATGGGACATTTAGCAGATACACATCATCGATGTAAATACTGTTTGCAACAAAACAATTTGCGAGAAATGGAGAAAGCGCCATCAATTGCATTGGGAGAGATCGAATCTTATCCCTGGATTCCTGCGCGAATGCGGGCGGATAATAGATGAAGGCATTACGCGGCTTAAGCGCGTTTGCGGCTGTATCCAGATGATAGAAATAATTACTGACAAGATGCAGTAATACCAGCACTTCGTCCTGCTCAAGCATATCTTGAATGTATGGCGCCGCTTCATCGCTTGAACGCATGCCGTAGCCTAGGAACACATGGCGGCTGCCACCAACCAAAGTGTCTCCCTGGCCTTCCCAAAAAATATCTGGTGGCAAAAGACGAAGCTTGCCGCTTGCTCTATCAAAGCCCAATCGTTCGAACCAGTCACGGAAAACAGGCTGCTCTGGCCGCCGAATTGGCTGACGGAAGTTAGCAAGCAGAGCTCTATCACCGTGCGCCCATCCACCGTTTGCGGCAAAAACATTGTCCCATCCATTTTCGCGAGGGCACATCAAGCGCACTGATAATCCAAACATTTGCAAAAGATTCACTAGGTCTGTCCATTCTCGCATTGCAAGGCGCTTGTCTATTTCTTCATCCGGATTCATGTGTCCATTTTCAATCGCAGGAATATCGTATTCGCCCGTAAGACAAACTAATGCGCCGACTGCGCTCATGACCGCCTCCTATTTTGAAAAAACTAAAATCCTATTCATAGGGTAATACATTCTAAATAAATGTCAAAATCCAAATGTCAAATTACAAATCAAATCCAAATGACCTAATGATAAGGATTTGGATTTTTGATTTTACCTTGATTTGACATTTATAATTTGGACTTTGACATTAACTATCTACATCTGCTTCTCTTTGTATTTCTTAAGCTGGACTTGCAATTCATCTTTCATGTCATCAATCGCAAGATGGAGTTCTGGCTGAATTGATTCCGCGCGAATTTCCTGATCTCCAGGAAGACGAATCTGCCCCTCTGCAAAAAAAACATCTCCCTTGTTGTGATGCTCGGTGGTGCGGCCAACTTCAACCCACGCTTCCACCGTTGCCCCACCCCCATTCATCTCGCTGTCGCTCACGTTTATTAAATCGCTCAAATCTTCTATTTTTTGCGTAACATATTCTGCAACTGCGTTGGAGGGATCTATTTTGGTGTATTTTAGATTGAGTTTCATAAGTTATTAATAATTGTATATAATCAACGAATAACTAATCTGTACGAATATACGAATACTGACTACAGACCGATTAATTTTCGTTTATTCGTAACGGATTCGTTATTCGTTGATGCTCTTAAAATACAAACTCCGGCTCTTCTTCAAGAATTATGCCGAATTTTTCCCGCACGCGTGTGCGCATGTGGCTCGCAACCATAACAATATGCTCCGCTCTGGCATTGCCCGTGCGGTTGATAATAAAGTTGGGATGCTTTCCGCTTACCTCCGCGCCGCCGATATTAAAATTCTTCAAATCACATTTATCAATAAAGTATGCGGTGGCTACCTGATTATCACGTACCGCCTGCTTCATATCGGGATAACGATTCCATAGACCAATACGAATATTCTCAACACCAATGCGCTTAAACACGCTGCCACAATTAGGATAATCGAGAGGATGGCGCTCGCGCCTCCACGCGCGAAGCTCTTCTGCTTTTTGTGTGAGCGCGGCCTTGTTACCAGGCATAAATCTAAAAACTACAGACAAAATAATACTGCCTGACTCTTCCTTAAAAATACTTGAACGATATGCAAAATGACAATCCGCGTTTGAAAAAGATTGCACTTTTCCGTTCGGCATGACTGCGTCAACAGACTCAATTACATTCCTTGTTTCTCCGCCAAAAGCACCGGCATTTCCTCGCACTGCTCCCCCTACTTGCCCAGGCACTCCAGCAGCCCATTCGAGTCCGGCAAGCCCCTGTTCGAGGGAGGCATCCACGACATCTTGCAGGGGTGTGCCCGCCATCACTTTCATGATTGTGCCACAATCATCTTCTGTAAATTCTATTCCCGAATTATTTGTAGTAATAACAAGACCGTGATAGCCATTATCCGACATCACGACATTCGTTCCTCCGCCCAGCACAAAATACGGCACGCCTTGTTTTTTTGCCCAAGAAAGAGCTAAACGCGCGTCGCGTTCATTTTTTACTGACGTAAAATATCTTGCTGGCCCGCCAACACGAAGGCTCGTGAGTCCCGCAAGCTCTATGTTCTCTTTAATTGTCATGGGGCAAATGCTGTTAAGGCGATAAACCCGATAATCATTAATCCTATTGTAGTTAGTATAATTGGCATATAGTTTATAATTAATTAGGTTGCCGCGCCCCGCCACGGCGGGGCGCGGCGCGCGATGACGTAAAATTAAAGCAAACTCGTAATTCCTAGATTAATTAACCTCCCAATTCCTCAATCTTTTGTTTGGCAGGTATATCGTTTGGATAATAATTAATGATCTGCCCATACCAATATCTTGCATTGCTTATATCTTTAGTTCTTTCGTAATATTGAGCGAGAGCGCGCAGTAATATAATGTCCTGTGGATCATACGAAAGTCCCGAACGGAGCAATTCTGGTGTTTTGAAATATTTTTCCGGCATATAAAAACGGTATAGCTCTGCTAATCCCAAATATGCCTGCTTTTGATTTTTGGGGTCAAATTCGATCGCCCGCAAAAAAGCGCGCTCGGCGTCTTCAGATTTATTTTCTTTTTTCAAATCAAATCCCGTTTTTTCATAAGCCAAACTCCTGCTGGATATCCCGGAAGATTGAACGCGTTCCTCAAGTTTACGCTCGGAGTTCTTGTCGCTGATAAATGTCCACGCGACAACGACAATTACAATAACGCCAACAGAAAGTATAGCCAATCGAAAATTATTATAGCTAAAAAATTTCATAATCAAGGCGACCAGCAATCTAGGTCGTAATTACCAATTAAAATTTCTTTTGAAGCTCCGTAATCTTAATTTGCATATACCTATCTTGGGGGTACATTTCAACAATCTTTTGATACCATTGAAATGCCGGCACGTATTCCCCTATCCTTTCATAATGCTCCGCCAGCCCCCGCATAAGGACGCGGCTTTTAGGGCTCTCGGCGAGGCCGCGCAAATAAACATGCGCTAAACCCGAATCTTTCTCTGAAAGTTCTTCGCTGTATATACGCGACAACGCGCTGTATGCCGCAAGTTGAAGGCCGGGCTCTAAATCTATTGCGGCTTTATATGAAGATGCGGCATCCTCAAACTGCCTTGCCTCTTCAAAACGCTTCGCAAGCGTAACTAATTCCTCCGGTGTTTTCATGCCGACGCTAAGTTCCGCGAAACTCCCCAAATTTCTGCCAAAATTATACCATGCCAAAAAAACTGCGATTACCACAGCTGCAACAAACAACAATCCAAATAAAATAAACTTTCTGTTCATATTACAATATATACTACGAGATATACTAAATTACAATAGAATAGAACAACCAGTTAACCACAACAGTCGGCATCAGCATCAGGACGGACCGACCCTCCGCAGGAGGGTCGGTCCGTCCTGATGCTTTGGTGTATGGAAATAACCAAAAACCGTTCCGAGCGTAGGCTAGAACGGTTTTTGGTTATCGTGCAGAAATTCAGCATTATTCCATTGTTCCGCAGTAGTCTTCAGCGTTACTCCTACTTCGTTGAAGTAATCGCTGTGCCGAGCGGATAGAAGTTTACGCCTGCTTCAATATGGTTGACGTGGTATATGGCATCCCAATCATATCCTTCTGCTTCAAACTGTACGGCGGTCATGTTAAGCCATTGTCTTTGGCCGACATCACTGTTTACAGCTGAAGAGATTTTATAAACCCTGGGATCATACACAGAACCATCCGCGTTTACTTCAATCACCAGATCGGCGAGAGTAAAGGCGTCCATTACTGTTTGCGATACACTCTTGACGTTGCTCCACTTGAGGTGGCCATAGGAGTTGAAGATATCCGGATTGAGAATCAATCTCTTGAACTTCTTTGTTCCTATCAGCTTGACAATGAAAATGTCGTAGGAGGTATCGGTCTTGATGAGGTCGCCATCAACCAGGGTGGCGCCGGTGGTGTCCGTAAGCGATACGTCAGTTGGAGCTTCGCCGAAGACGGCAAAATATGTGAAATGCGTAGTTGTGGCGCTTACTGTCTTTGTCACCGTATCCACGGTTGAAGGCAACACAACCCATTTTCCTGTTGCAGTATCGTAATAATAAACCTTGAGAGAGTTCTTATTAAGACCCGTCACTTGCGCGTCAGTATAGGTGAAAGAAACAGTAAGCGCAGTGCTAAATGTGCTTACACTCATAACACCCGCGGTGGCAGTGTAGCTATACACATTACTACCTACCATCTTTTTATCCGAAGGCACCGCGGCTACTGCTGATAATACGGCTGATGCTGTTTTTACAACTGGAGTAATGGTTACCGAAGTATCAGTTGAGATTGCTGATGCCGGTATTGTAACTGCCGCTTTCCCGCCATCAGACGCTGTAACAGAAGCCGACCCTCCTAGAGACGAATTGGCAGTTACACTTCCAGTGGTTGATGAAGGAACTGTTGTATCGGTAGTAACCGGCCCAGCACCACCGCCACCGCCTCCTCCTCCTCCGCCGCCTCCGGATGTTGTAGCCCCGTTAGAAACTGTAGAGATGCGACCTATGGTGTCCCCGTTATGTGATTTATCAACCGCGGTTACAACATAATAGTAAATTGAGTTTGCGGTAACATTTGTATCGCTAATACTTTTAGAGGTAAGGGTTGTTTGGTTGACTTGGCACACTTCAGACATACCAGACAAACATGCCTGACCGTTCAATGCTGAAAATGTACCTGTCTTGTTGCGGTAAACTTCGTACTCAAGAATATCAGATGGAGCGGAATACGCAGTCCAATCAATAAGAATACTTGAAGCAGAACCGCTAACGGTCGGCTTGGCCGGGATTGCCGGAGGATCATTGTCTGCTTCCGTCTGCGCGCCCCAGACGGTCATATGCGGAGTTGACGTGATAAGTTCAACTTTATAATCGGTATAGTAGTTTGAGTCAGTGCCGATATTTGTTGTAAAGGTATCAAAGTTGACATACGCGAACGTGCTTAAGCCGTCCCCTGCCGCGTCAACCTGAACGCGCTGAATTGTTGGCACATCAACCCAATCACCTCCTGAACCCTTTTCATTGTCCCAGAAAGCAAGCTGCAAATCTTGAACCTTGTCATCAACATTGGTAGCGTCAACATCATTAGCAGTATCCGTAATCATCGTGTCAATGTCAGACTTGGTGTAGATAACACTGAAATCAACGGCATTATCAAGCTTGCTTTGCTTTCCACCATCTACTTCAATATCTTTCTCGTCGCCAAAGACAGATGTTCCCGTAAACTCGTGAATCGGCGGATCGGACTCAATATCAAGAGATTTTGTGGTAGCGCCGGTGCCCAAGTCCTGCGGCTTGAGTGTTAGCTCAACATTATTCGCCCCAACATCATCAATCACTTTTCCGGTGCTCGGAGTGACAGAATCGCTAGATGACTCGGATGCCGTAAATTCGGTAATCTGATCGTTAGCTGTAACGGTTACGGCACTTCCCGAAGTACTGCGCACCGCAACATTCTCTTCGTAGCCAGACGCAGATTTAACCTGCATGTCCCATGTAGTGCCTGAATCAACATTAAGCGTGAAAGCGCCATTTATAATAGGAGCTCCTGTAGTTCCCGTGCCGCCGAACTCCTCCGCGTATACATAGCCCTCTGACACAAGAGTACTGCCGTTTGATTCGTATACGGTACCGGTGATAGTTGAACCCACTGGTGGTACGGAGATGGTGAGATTTGTCGTATCCACGCTTATATTCGTGGCATTCTGATAGTCCTTATGCGTTTCGTCTTGAATCGCAAGACTGTATGTTCCTGTAGGCACTTCTATTGTAAACGTACCGTCAGACTGGGTTTCTATCTGATAGCCAAGCCCAGTTGTATTGTCTTTTACTGTAACCCACGCGTCATTTATGTTGGCGCTTGAGACGCTGTCCGTCACCGTGCCTGCGATTGTCATCGTAGTAGTTGTAAGATCAAACTCTATTGTTGCTGGAGTTCCGGCGGTAACTTTGAACGCGCCACTAGTTAAGGACGAGGCCTTAGGTGTTAACTCGCCAAAACCCGGGATAGACGCGAGTACATCGTAACTGTTTGAAGGAAGAACTTTTGTCGTCCACGTCGCGGTGCCCGCGGTGGCTGCCGCGTCATCTATGAAAACGGTCTTTTCTTTACCTGAAGAAGGATCAAGGAAGCTAATTACTGCCTCATCAATTGTTGCCGTGTCGTTTTCGTACGTCGCGGGAATGTTATTAACCTTAATTGTTACCTGAACCGCGTCTTGAACGGTCCAATTATTCCCAGATGAATCAGCAGAAAGTACATTAACGCCTGTAATCTCCTTGAGTGGTCCGTATTTTGTAGTTGCTTTAAGCGTATATCGGGTTGAGGCCGTATTTGCAGGAACCTTAATGGAATAGGTGCCGTCAAACGACTTGGATGTAGCGCTGACATCACGGCCGGTTGGTTGGCCTGTTGCGGTTGTAATCTCAAAGGCGGTTACGGTAACATCTCCCTTGGCTCCTCCTGAAGCACACGTATCACCAGAGAACGAACTGCAAGTATAGCCAGAAATCGCTCTTAAAGTAACACCTGTCCCTACTTTAAAGTCATACCCTTCGGCATTGGCGCTTTCCGCAAGCACGGCGCTGTAGCTGTTGGACCCGACGGTTCCTATAGTTGTGGAAGATGTCTGGATCAATCCAAACTGCGGATGCCGCGCCTCAACTTTCCATGTACCGGCACCCGGAAAAGCGGTGTAGTATCCGGAGGCATTGGTAGAGGCGTTAAAGAATTCATTAGTTGTCGCATTATAGAAGCCGACGGACGCGCCAACGATCGGGCTTCCCGCATCATCCAAAACAGAACCCTTAATAGAGGCGTTGCCTTTCTTCATCGTAAAATTGACATTCGCCTTAGGAGCTACAGCCTGCACTTCCGCAGGAGATTTCAATCCCGGCTTGCCCACACCGACACTATAGGTGCCTGCAGGTACATATAACGTATAGGTGCCATCCGCCTGGGTACGCGCGAAAGCGTCGTTAAAGCCAGAACTATGCGCCCACACATCTATATCCGCAAGAGCGTTGTTAGAATCGTCTTTTACGGTTCCTGTGATGGTATCGGTTGAAGCAAGAGTGCTAAGCGCAAAATTAACACCGGTCACATTCACCCCCGCGACAGGAATGAACTTAGGTACCGGAGGCATAAAAGAAGTTGACTGCACAAACATTCCGCCGCCAAACATATTGGGCGGCACCCACATATCAACGCCGATATTCCAATCGCCATCGGTCACGGTAATGCTGTACGCGGTGCTTGCGGCGTTCGCCAGCGTTATTTTCTTGTCCGTCCAGCCAGCAGAGCCGTTAGCGAATATGCGCACCTCTTTGCCGTTCATAGTAGCGCTATGCGTAATGGTGCCGGATATCGTAAGCGTACCCTTTACAAGGGTAATTGTTTTTTCCGTTACTTGAGATACTTCGTCCGTAACATTGAGACTAAATCCTGCTCCACCCATATATCCCTGGCCATCAGGCGGCTGAACAAAGAGCCAGTATTCAACGCCGTCATTTGCAACAGCATCAGTTGAAGGAAGGGGCAAGCCCGCGAAAGTAAAGCGGCCGCTCGTATCTGTTGTTTGCTCCATGTGCCCTCCGCGCGGGCTATCCAAGAACACCTTAACGCTCCCAACGGCGGCTCCGGCAGAATCTTTCACGTAACCGGCAATACGGCCATTACCAGCTTTATTGATCGGGAAAGGCATTGATGTAAGATTGGAGTCCAAAGTTTTGCCTGTGGCATCTTTAGTAGAAACAGTAACGGTATAACCTCCAATCCCTCCGCGCGTAAAGTCAATCGCGGAGGCATCTGTCGCGTTCTTAATGCCTTTAAGGTCAAAACTCAAGAAGTCTTTAATGGCTGTGGAACCTGTGCCATCAACCGCAAGCTGAATCTCAACCTTGCCGGTTGAAGGCGAGTTGCCTTTCACGCCATCAGAATCAAAGGCAGTGTCAAAGGTAACTTTGTTGGGTCCGGGGCCATTTAGATCATTATTAGTCCATGCTTCGGATGTCGCGACAGGCGCTACGTTGGACACATCAAACCCGACTGGGAATTCAAGAATTATCTTGCCATCGTTATTAATAGCTTGAGAAATAGGAACATCAACAAAGTACTTGCTTACTTGCCCCGCTAGCTGGTTATCAGGCCATACGTTGATCGGCGTAAACATCATGACGAATGTGTTTTTCGCATCATCCATGCCACACCCGAAGGCAAAGGTACCGAAACCGCACGCATCCTTACCAGGGCCAGCAAAGCTATGCACGGTTAAGCTCTTGCTATTATCGGTAGCGGCAACCGCGACGCCATTCATACCCTTTACTTTGTTATCGGGTTGGCGAACGGCAATGGTGTATGTCGCGTTATCAGTAAGCCCAAGACCATCTATATGCAACTCTTTCATGAATGCGTCATAGAAAAAGTTTTTACCAGTCAAGCTTACATCGGCACTAGATGAATCTGTCATACGCCAGTTCGCGGCATCTATGACAGTGGATTCCTTCATAGCCAAATCAAAACCGATACTAACATGGAAACTATCACCATCCACCCATTTCATCTTAGGGGCCGTTGTACTCAAAGTTCCCGTTGTAAAGCTTACCGTGCAGCCGACACAACCTGTTCCAAGCGGATTACCAGCGACATCGGTAATAGCGGCGCCATCCAGAGTCAAAGTATGCGCGGTGCTTGCGATAAGAGCAGAACCGAGCCAGAAGTGCAAAACGCGGCTGAATGGATCATATTCTACGTCCATAGGATTAACAGGTATCCCACCGCCTGTTACTAGAGTAACGGTGGATGTTGTAAACGTCGCTGGATTCATGTCTTCGCTAAAGCGCATGCCAATATCAGGAATTGTCGGATCAACGGAGGAGGTAGTTATACCTTCGGCGGTAAACTTATTATCCATTATTGTAGGCGCTGAAGAATCTGCTCCTGAAGCAGCCGTAAATTTAGAGAAATACGCGGCGCCAAGCGGTGTTCCAAAGGTGCTTTTAACTCCAGTAGTTACATTAAACTGATAGCAAGCATTCGCCGTAAGAGTTGATGAAGGAGTAAAGATTACAATACCTCCCCCATTACTTTCGTAAGACAAACTGCCAGCTAAAGTACCTTCAAACGTACCATCGCAAGCAGAATCTGATTCTATCTTGAAAGTGGTGGAAGTGATTGTTGTTTGGTCAAGTGGCGTGGAGAACTTAGCGCCCAAGAACTTTATATTTGTAGGCACGCTATTTGCTCCAGGGAAAGGCATAGTGCCTTCCACAAATGGAAGTCCAGAACCCTTGCCTCCGCCAGCCGTGCCGCCGCCGCCAACAGGCGGAAGAATTGGACCGCCGCCGCCTGAAGTAAAGTCAGGCGTGAGGTTAGTGGGCGAGCTTACACCCGGGAAAGAAGGATTGGTACACGTAGTATCGTTACAAGCAAGAACATACGCGATATACTGTTCATCCGGGAATATCGGATAGAACTGTGTCGCTGTCATAGGACTCGTGTAATTGAAACGGCTGTCGTCAAAAATCTTGTAGGTCGTGCTGGCAGTGTTTGCGGTAAAGGTTAATGTTGCCGAAGAGATCGGGCTTGAGTTTATCTGATACTGCGAACTTGTGTTTAAGCCAACTCCACCAGGAAGAATATAAACTCTATAATGATTAACTGTGCCGGCAGCCGGAGCAACCCACGTAACGGTGATGTCATTTCCGTCAATTCCAGGATTTGTGGTATCGCTATCTGTCAAAGTAATGCTGGTTGGCGATGCCAATGCAAGCGCGGTTAATACAGGGCCTGAAGCTGTTGTAGCGTCAGCATTACCGTTAACATCCTTAATGTCTGATGTCGGGTTGACGGTGGTTGTGCCAAATACTGGCGCGGTACTTGGAACGGCAGCCACGGTAAGCTTAAGAAGGGAATTTGAAGGACTATCAACCCATACAAGTGTTGGATTTGCTCCGTAGTCAGCACCGCCAGATGCTAACACGCGCGTGCTGACATTCGCCCCGGAAACTGTTGTTGTATCTACACCTTCGCTAAATCTAAAGTAAATAATATCGCCAACATTAAGCGCGCCTGACGAATCGACATCATGGACTTGCGCCGCGGTAAGAGTAGGGCCGGTCAAATCAAGAATACCTGGACGGAAAATGTTACCGAAACTAGCGGTGTGAATATACATTGAGTCAAACCATATCTTCTGCCCCGCCGCTATCGTAGGGCTTGTGCCGAGAGTAACCGTTAGTGTTTTATTTGAATTGCTCCAAGCAGTTGCGACGCCAGACCCCCATGTTTTTTGCTCGCATACAAACGTGGTGGAGTTACATGCCTCAATCCAAAGCGCAAAGTCGGTATTCGCGGCAAAATCTGTAACGGTCGCGTCCATACCAACGTTAAAAAGAAATGTTACCGTGTCGCCTGCGTTTATGGTTGTGCTAGCGTTAACATCAACATACTTGACCGAAACAAGGTCGGGCGCGGTCGTTACAATAGACTTTGTCCCAGTTCCGGCATTTCCAACGTAATCGGTAATACCAGTAGGCGCTACGGAATTGCCGTTTGCAATAAGAGTTTTGCCGGTAGCAGGAGCTCCCAGAATTATTTCAACTTTTTTATTAGCATCTGCCCCTATTGCCAAAAATGTTGCCGATGCTCCTTGGCCCCATGTACAGCCGCTCGCGCCGCAGGTACCAGTGCCTGCCACAATTGGCAGAGCCGTGTCAAGAGCAAGGGTCGGCGCGTTTTGGTTAGTAAGATCAAAGAAACTGCCTGGGTCAACGGATTGGTCAAATTCAACTATAATTTTATCGCCAGGTACTATCGCTGAAGAAACTTTTGTTGGGTCAAATGCCATCGTGCCGGCTGTAACTGCCTTTAATTCATTGATAGTTGGTCCTGTTGTATCTGTCAGGGCAACAGAAAGGTTGGTGAGAGTATTATTAACAGTGGAAGAGGCTCCGGTTGTGGCGCCAATAATGGCGGTCCCAGTTAAATTAAGGGTATCTGCTCCAACAGCCGCTCCTCCTGTCATTTTCAAAATAATCTCCTTGCCGTCAGAAGAAACAAAGCTTATCTTTGACGGCGCCACGCCTCCCACGCTCGCGTCCGTAAAGCCAAAGTTAGCGATGGCAAGAGCCGCTGGTGTTGCCGCGTAATTATTAGGCAATGTTTTTAATAATGCTGGGTATGAATACGAAGACGGCATATTGGCCACGGCTTCGCTCAACTTTAAGTACAACTTAGTGCCACCGGCAGATCCGCCAGCGCCAGTTACAAGAGTAGGGCCGCCGGTAATAGCGGGAACGGTGGCAGTACGCCCAGTGCCAGGTGCCGCGGGAATGGCATTACCGCCAAGGTCAGTTACGGTCACGGCAGGATCGCTAATATCAGCAACTGCCGCGGTTGAAGTAGTGCCGATGGTAATAGTAATGGATTTTCCGTCAGCAGCCCAAGCTACGGTGGAATTTCCCCACACATGACCATTATTTAACGGCATACTGGTACTAACATTTGCCGTGGTGATCTTTGTCTGGTCCATGGCCTCGGAAAAGGCAATAATAACCTTGTCTCCCGTCCCCAGAGCGCCGGCGTTGCCCGAACCAATGTCCTGCAAACGAACACTGGAAATAGTAGGGTTGCTTGTATCGGCAACAGCAATAATACCTACATTACCGATAGGATTCCCTTTTTCGCTTTTCACTCCGCCATACCCCCATGGGTCAGTCCAAGGCACTACGTAATAACCAGCTTTAGCATCAGGAAAATTACCCATGGTAACGCGTAGGTTAGTATTGGCTGTCGTGGGTAAATCCCAATTAAGCGTCGCTCCGTCGCCCCAAGAACCCCAGTTACAGTTAGCACGCGAATCCGTGGGTAATGTCATAGAACAGCTGGCACCCCACAAAAGTTCAAAATCCCAAGTGCTAAACGCGCTAAAACGGTCTATATTTTCTGAAAAATAAATGTCTACGGTGTCATTCTGGCTGATGATGCCGTCGCTATTGACGTCCGTGTGGATAACTTTAGTTATCGTAGGCTTAGTAAAGTCAAGGGAACAGGTAAGGACATTTCCCGCCGGAGCATTGGGGCATGGCGTGCCGCCCGCGCCCTGAATAAGCTCGTTGCCAAAAATATCCGCGATGCCGGTATTGTTTGTTACATTAATTTCAAGAGTTTCAAGAGTAGCTACGTTACCATCGTCAATCGCGGCGCCACTCGTGGTTAACCTAATAGTATGATCGTCCCAATCAAGCATGGCGCTATTAACCACGAGACTAGCTATGGCAGTACCGTCGCGCTTAAAGGTGAAGTCGGTAGTGTCTATCGTTGCGCGGTCCACCACCGTCTCAACAAAAACACTCGCATTGCCATTTGTGCCGACGGTGATAGTCTTTACTTTATTAAGACCGGAAATCGCGGGTTCTATCGTCACGTACCAATCAGTCATTTGTGTGTTGAATGCCGTGTCTTTTGGCCCACCGTTCGTACAAAACGAGGTACACACTTTCACTGTATCAGGGGTGGCATTAGGATTCGTGGAAAAATTAGTAGCGGAAATAGTGCCTCCGGACAAGGCGAGCCGTATAATTTTAGTATCGCTCTGTTGTGTCGCGGTAACTACGGTGAGTGTTGTATCGTCCGCGGCGCTTGAAGTTCCCGCGCTGTCTATAACATTATAAAACGCGGTATTTTCAGCAGAAGCCTGATCCATCGCCTTGGAAAATACCACATCAAGCGTTGTGCCATTCACAAAAAACGCGCCCAAAACTTCGGGTGACTGGCTCGCCATGCCAGTGGATCCTCCTGCCGCAAAAGTAAGCGTTTGAGCGGACCCTACCGCAAGAGCATTGCCAAAAATATCCGTAACTCCGGTTGTGATAGTGAGCGTGTCATTGCTTGCGATATTCGCGTCCCAAATATCAAACATAACAACGCTGGGATCCCAGTTTTGCACCCATACATACGCATCTTGAGTTGCTCCATCTTGCGCAAGTAATGTGGCGGTTCCGTCATACGCATCGGTGGAATCGGCTGTCGTCAATTTGTAATTCGCGCGGCTACTAGCAGTTGCAACGCTCATTTGCTCGGAGAAACGAACCTCTACACTATTTTTGCTCCATACGTTCACGCTGGAAATAGTCGGGGCTGTGCTATCTTCAGTCACTGCAGAAAGAGCGATTGGTGTCATGCCACTGTTACAGGCGGCCGCGGGACCGCTAAATCCTTCATCGTATATAGAAGTTGCCGCGCAGGCGATTGTCGTTGTCGCGGGAGGAGCAGAAGCAAAAGTCAAAAGAGCATAACGGCTTCCTCCGTCATGAGTAACACTTGAAAGCGCTGGAGCGCCTGTTCCGGCAATCACAAAGTCAGCCGCCTCCAATTTGCCCGCAGGACCCCATACTTTTGTGCTTGAATTAAACACCGGCTGGGTAAAATCAACTAAAACATTCGTGGATGTTGACTTCCATTTCAAATTTGCCGCTAGAAAGCTTGGCGCGGCTGCATATGCTTCTTGCGCTGGCAAGAGCATAGACAAGGGCACGCCTATTGACCATACGATGACGAATGCGCTTATCATCGCCGCGAAAACTTTTTGAGAAAAAGATTTCCTTGGCTTTGAAGTAACGCACACGGTCTGAAGAAAATATGACATAAGTGCATTTGCTTATAGCTTAAGCGTGGAGCGTAGAGCTATAAGCTGATTAGTGTTTAGTATCTTGCGCTGCGCGCAAGATACTAAATTAATTAATTACAAATTTATTAATTTAAAAAACTGCCGTGTCGTTAGGCAGATTTTCTGTTTGTATAAAAAATGACCTTGAACAAGGGTTAGAAAAATTGAAAACAAACGTAATAAGCGCTACCTCCTGCTGCTGGTTCATTGTTTTGCGTGGCATATACAACAACCTACTTCCTGGATAGGAAGTAAATAAAAAAAGAAGTAAATTCATTACTTCTTTTAGTGTAACAGATTACGCGCAAGTAGTGTAACTGTGGATAACTATCCTGCCGCGGAACTACGCAGAAACTTCAGCGTTGTTCAGCGTATTGTTTCGCGTGGTTCAGCGTCTATTTAAACCAATCAAACTCTTTTTCGTTTACCGTGTAGATCATGTTCCAATGATATCCCCGCGCCAAAAACTCCTGCTCGGTTTGTATCCATTGTTTTGTTCCGTCAGAACCGGCGATAAACACGCGCGGATCCCCCGCAAGCTTGATGACAAAAGACTCTGTGTAAAAGTCCATCTGCTCTTGCGAGACGGTCACAATGTCCTCCCAGCGCAAATTGCCATACATTTCAAAGAGTTCTGCAGTTTGTATCCAACGCCTATATTGCCCCTTTACAATATATACTTCCGGCCTTCCCTCCGCGCGAATTAAACTTCCTTCGGGAAAAAATACAAGTTCTTCCACTTCTTTTGTGCTTTTAACCTGCGTGCCACTATCTTCCGCGCCAATAATAGGCAGCGGCGCGGAAATATCAAAAAAATCAACGCCGGCCGGGACTTTGTTTAATAATTGCGCGTCCATCATAAAGCGCGTAAATGCTGTTTTCCCCATGGTTCCCTTGGAAGTATATTGATTTATCGGCATAATGACAACTTCTTTTATCAATCTGCCGAAATCTGCCACCGCAAAGCCGCCGTCGCCGTCTGCAACCTTCATACGCCTTATCGTTTTACTTCCGTCTGTGCCAAAAACCACGTATGGAACAGTAAAATTACTCGGGACACTGCCATCAAAGGTGAAATAAAAGATATGGTCTTGAGGCTGACTGCTGGTAATGGCCGCCGCTTTATACAAAAACCAATTTCCCGCCCAGTCTTTGGTCGTTTCTCCAAAAGAAACCTTTTGTGTATTTTGAGCTGTTGTGAGAGAAAAACTAATACGTAGCTTGTCCGCGGCAAGATTGGAATTTTTGTAACAATACGTGTCTTGCGGCGCTATAGCGCAATCATTAAGCAAAAGCGTTATAACCCAATCGGTAAAAACGTCCTGAAACTGTTTTTTCGCGCCAATGCCAGCCAGGGCATCATTTATAGCCTCAATACCAACCTCTGGCGACTGGCTAATGCGCGTAAAAAGTTCTTTGCCATATTGCTCGTATAAATAATGGCCAAACAAATTAGCGCCGCCATAATCTTTTGCTCCCCCTCCCCAATCAATCAAAGCATCATCTGGCTGGCGAAGCAAAGCTTGAACGCGATTCTGTAGGTTACTTCCTTCGTATTCATCATCAAATCCAACAAGTGTAGAAGTTACTTCTGACAATATTTCATTTAGCCACACTTCTTCTTCAACGCCGTATCTGCGCGTTTTCTGATTATAATTGATAAGATGCTGCAATTCGTGCGCGAGAAACGCCTTGGCGCGCGGAAACCCTAAATGCGTTACATTTAAGTAAATCATCTCGCGTTCATTGGAATTTGCAATTTGACTGCGCGGGTATTCATCTTTTGGTAAAAAATACCCTCCGGCATCGTCAATCATACGCGTTAAAAGAATGGTAATTTTCACGTCATTGTCAATGCCGGGCAGCCATTCCAAGCCAAAAATACGAGTTATTTGATTATAAATATCACGATCGTATGCTTGTGAAAGAACGGAAATGTTGCCAATCAAAGACTGCTGCTGCGACAAAGCTAGACTGCCCCAATATTCGTCGTCTATATAGTAACGAGCTCGATTTCCCTCGTAACGAGGAGTCGCGGTAATACTGTCTCTAGAGCGCCAGTCATAGCCCGAGTCTACAAAAAAAGGCGTCGCCGCGTATGCTGGCGATGCAAGACCATATACAAAAATGACTGTTATAGATAAAAAAATCGCGCGAAAAACCATAAACATTATTCAACTAAACCTACTGGCGAAGCTTATTTAATTCTTCCGCTATCGCCTTTGCTATATCCGGCTCAAGCCCAGGCACTCTTAATCTTCGCTCAAAGTATTCAATTGCTTTAGCTTTATCCCCCTTATCGCGATAATATACCGCGAGGTATGCCAAAAAATCAGGATGTTCCGGCAAATGAGCAAGCCCATCCTGCATAACTTCAACAATTTTTCCTTCTTTATCGGGAAGACGGTATCTATAGAGATCAGCGAGGTTAATGTAAGCTTCTACATCGCCGGGATTAAATTCAATCACCTTTTTATATGCTTCCTCTGCCCTTTCGTACTGACCAGTTTCTTTATAAGAAACTGCGAGGTTGCCCCAGCCGCGAACATGCGTGCCATCAACTGCAAGGCCAGCGCGATATGCCTCTATTGCGGCGGATTCATCGCCAAGTTGGCGCAACTCAAACCCGATGCCAATATATGCTTCGGCGTCATTTTTAGTATCTTCGTCGTGAAGCTCATCATCAAACTTTCGTATGCTACTAAGAATGCGCTCTTTTTGAGGATGCTTGCTAGCTAGTCCTTCAAGACGTGTGTAATCAAGGGGAAAAAGCGCTGGCTGTGTCTGGCGAAAAAGTATGCCGTATCTCGCCATTAACACATATATTCCCGCGATGATTACGATAAAAGCAAGCAACCCAACCACTATCTTTGGCGTTGAAAAAACACCGCGTTGCTCGTGTCTAGAAGAATAATCTTGTATCATGATTATATTTTTAGCATATTTGACGTATTCATGCAAAATGCGGAGAACCGCTTGTAGTAAATATCTAGGGACAGTAAGCATTGTTCTGCGATGGCTGGGGTCGCAAGCAAACTGCTTTGCTTGCGACGGGAATTTTAGGCGATCCTTCCGCCAAAGGCGGAGTGTGAGCCGTTAATAAGTTCCCAGGGAACGGGTCTGGGCCACAGAACAATATCTACTGTCACCCCCTTGCACTAGTCCTCTTCGTCAATATTCACCAAACTCATTAACGCAAATTCTTTGCAATAAATCTATCGTATGATTGCATATCCGCGCGAATAAACTCCAAAACCTCCGGATGTTGCCCGTTGCGCGACTCCAATTGTTTAGAAAGAAGCTTTATTGTATTTTCGGCAAGCGAGCGAGCATAAAGACGATCTTTTTGCGCTACTTCTAAAATTGCCTTTTGGTGCAAAGAAATCAGCTCCTCTCGCATGGTCTGAAGCATGGCGCGCACTTCGGCGTTTTGCTCTGGCGGCACATCTTTATGCATTGTGTAAAGCGAATCAAAAAGCATCATACCTTCTTTGGCAAATACCGCGCGAAATTCGGAATACGCACCCCATTGCTCGTCAAAAAATACGCGATAATTGGTGTAATCAGCATAGGAAAAACGAATGAAATCAGAGTTTTTGCGGCGTCCCGACTTGGCAATATCGTCAATAAGGAATTTTATATATTCCGTCGCGATCTTGCCTGCGCGTAAGGAATCCTGTTGGGCTACTTGGCGAAGAAGCTCTTTGTGCTGATCGCGAAGCATAGTAAGCGTACTTCTAATCAATGGTTGAGCGTTAGAATGCACGTAATAATAAAAAGGAGCCCAAACAAAAATATGGCGGTCAATCATTTCTAGGGCATAAATGCTTTCGTTTATGGTATTTTGTCCTTCGCTTTCTTCAATTTCTTTCTCATACTCTACACCTGCATCTTTCCTGTACACTTTTGTAACCGCTCCGAACACGCTTCCTGCCTCATAATCTTTATATTTCTGCACTATATTCATTAAAACTTCGTATTCTTCGTATGTGGGATGCGCTAAAGCATCCTTCAATAATGCATCGACTTGCGTAACCGCCGCGGAAAAATTTTTGTCTATATTCATAGCGGCAAGAGATGTTTGCTTTTGCTTTTGCTTTTCACTTTTAGCATTAGCTTCACTTTTTTCCTCTGCTTGTTCTTCGTCGGTTACTTTGGATAATTCAGAAATAAATAGCGTGTCTGTTTGAGGAACTTGCTGCTTGGAGGGAGGCAAATCGCGCTTTTTGATATATTTTTCCTCGTTTTCCCCAACCTCATTGGAAGCAGAAAAAAACATTTTTGCGACACCCAAAAAAATATTTCCCTTCAACGTAAAAAGCACGATAGCAGTAACTACAGCAATAATAGCAATAGAAAAAATACTTTTAAGCATAAATTTGACTGCTCGCTAGTCCTAGTCCACATACTGTCATATCATTGCGCGCCCATAATTTTATCGTCATTGCAAATCTCGCCGTGGCGAGGTTCGCAATGACGTATGTTTGATATCATTCTACTGCCAGAATACAAAAACCGTCCAGAGCTTAGCCAAGGACGATTTTTGTATCCACAAATAAGAGAGTATTTACTTGGTGGAGGTTAGAGCTGTGCCAAGCGGATAGAAGTTTACTCCCGCTTCAATATGGTTGATGTGGTATATGGCATCCCAATCATATCCTTCTGCTTCAAACTGCGCGGCGGTCATGTTGAGCCATTGGCGTTGGCCGACGTCGCTGTCTGGGGCTGAAGATATTTTGTATACTTTGGGATCGTATACTGTGCCATCCGCGTTTACTTCAATCACTAGATCGGCTGAGGTAAAGGCGTCCATTACTGTTTGCGATACACTCTTGACGTTGCTCCACTTGAGGTGGCCATAGGAGTTGAAGATATCCGGATTGAGGATCAATCTC
>JACPHP010000006.1 GCA_016188605.1 Candidatus Spechtbacteria bacterium
TCTTTCCAATTTCTTACCTTGTATTTCTTCTTACCTCCTTTACTCTGTTTTCTTGATTGCTTTGATGGTTTATTGTTCATATCATCATTATACCAAGAACGCGGAGTAAGGTAGGTAAGAGGGATTTACTCAACAACGCCACTCAAATCTAAGAACTGACAATCTAACTAGTCGTCCCCAAGTTGGTAAAAGATTTAAAGATTTGATATTTACGATTAAGATTTGAGATTTGCGTTTTGACATTTGAGATAATGAATACTTCATTTATACTTAACCCTAGTAATTATTATCACGACCAACATTAATATATTGTAGCCGTGAATAGTCCAAAATTATGGCAAAAAAAATACTTTTTGTCGAAGACGACCCCGCCTTGCAAAATGCTTTGAAAGAAGCGATCTCAAAAGAAGGTTATGATATTATACAGGCATTTGACGGCCAAGAAGGGTTAGATCGCGCTAAAGAAAATAAGCCGGATCTTATACTTTTAGATTTAATTCTTCCCAAAAAGGATGGCTTCGCTGTCTTGGAGAGTCTTAAAGCTGATGATGGTACCAAGGACATCCCGGTAGTTGTACTCACTAACCTTGAGGGGATTGGCGATGTAGACAGGGCGCTTTCAATGGGCGCTACAACATATTTAGTGAAAGTGCAGTATGAGCTTAATGAGATTGTGGAGAAGGTTAAGGAGATACTGGGATAACAGATAAAAGATAACCTTGCTGATAAAGTTTGGGCAAAAATGTATGCAGCCACGAAGCGCTAAGCGCTTCGGTCTGCATGATTTTACCTCTATGTAATAGCGATTATGCATTACGGGCAACTACTCTTAATGCCCGTAATGCATAATCGCTACATTAAATAAGAGCAAAATCAGATGTTAATAGACGACAAACGCTTGATGGCATTTTTGCTTGACGCAAATATTGCCGATCAGAAACAACTTGATAGCGTGCTTCAGAAAGCAGAAAAAGCTGGCAAGCCATTTGCCGACGAGCTTCTCGCGGAAAATATTGTCAGCGAAGAGCAGTTGATGAAGCTGGAGTCCTATATTTTGGGTATTCCTTTTGTAGATCTTTCGGGTGAAAAAATTGATCCCGAGGTATTAAAGATTATTCCTGAGCCCATCGCGCGTAAAAATCAAATCGTATCATTTCGCAAACAAGGCAGTGAGTTGGAGGTGGCAATGATCGATCCGGAAGATTTGCAAACAATTGACTTTATACGCAAGAAAGCAAGTTTGAAGATTTTGCCGCGGTTAACAAGCCACGCAAGTATTACGCACGCGCTCGGCCAATATCAAGAGAGTCTAGAAACAGAATTTACCGATCTTATCCAGAAAGATTCTACTAAAATATTGGAGACGGTAACAAAAGAGGGGGAGGAAGTACAGCCAGGTGATCTCCAGAAAAAAGCAGAGGAGTTGCCGGTAATTAGAATTGTAGATTCTATCTTGCGCCATGCCGTCTCGCAAAGCGCATCCGATATTCATATAGAGCCAACAGAGAAAGATGTTATAGTCCGTTATCGTATAGATGGTATTCTTCACGATGCCATGATTCTACCTCGTCAGGTGCGGACGGGTATCGTTGCGCGCATCAAGGTTTTATCAAATTTGAAGCTTGATGAAAGCCGCTTGCCGCAAGATGGCCGTTTTATGATACAATCGGAAGAATTTCGTGTTTCGTTTCGTGTATCTGTCCTTCCCGTTTACGATGGAGAAAAACTTGTTATGCGCGTATTACGCGAAGATGTAAAAGGTTTAACGCTTGAAGAAATTGGCTTACGTGGTGAGGCGCTTGAGCGTATCCAGCGAAATATACATAAACCGGTGGGAATGTTTCTCGTTACAGGGCCTACCGGTTCCGGAAAAACAACAACCCTTTACACCGTAATTGATATTCTTAACACGCCCGATGTAAACATTTCTACGATTGAAGATCCTATCGAGTATCGTATGCCTAGGGTAAATCAGACCCAGGTGCGTCCGGAAATTGGCCTTACCTTTGCTAGCGGTTTGCGCTCTCTTGTCCGCCAAGATCCCAACATTCTTATGGTGGGAGAGATCCGCGATGATGAAACGGCAAACCTCGCGATTAACGCCGCGCTGACTGGCCATCTAGTGCTTTCCACCCTTCACACCAATAGCGCTGCGGGCGCTTTACCGCGCTTAATTGATATGGGGCAGGAGCCATTCTTAATTGCCTCTACCGTTAATGTAATTATCGGCCAGAGATTAGTGCGCCGTTTGTGTGAAAGCCGTGAAAAATACAAGCTTTCTAAAAAAGAGCTTACGACATTGAAAAAGGAAATAGATACCGATCGCTTGCTCGCCATTCTAAAACAAGAAAAGATTGTTGAACCAAATACCCAGTGGGAAGATGTGATGTTTTATCGACCTAAACCAATGGAGGATTGCCAAGATGGTTATCGCGGACGAATCGGTATTTATGAAGTGCTTGAAGCAGGCGAGGTTATAAAAAAGCTTATCATGGAATCCGCAAGCTCTGACCAGATTGAGGAGCAGGCTAAAAAAGATGGCATGCTGACAATGCTCGAAGATGGGCTCATGAAAGCAGTGCAGGGAATTACTTCTATTGAGGAGGTATTGAGGGTGATGAGAGAGTAGTTATTAATGCCAAAGTCCAAATGTCAAATTACAAATCAATGACAAATGCCAAATACTAAATGTCAAAAAGTTTTGGACTTTGGCATTTTGGTCTTGACATTCATTTGACATTTGTAATTTGGACTTTGTAATTTTGTCTATATATTATGAATGGTAATTCAGGATTAACTATCATAGAAATAGTGATTGTCATCAATTAATTCCAAAGTCCAAATGTCAAATTACAAATCAATTACAAACACCAAATAATAAATGTCAGAATTTTGAATTTTGGTTTTTGACATTCATTTGACATTTGTAATTTGGACTTTGTAATTTTCATTATGCCTCTTTTTCTTTATCAAGCAAAATCCGCCGACGGCAAAACCGTCATAGGCGAACAGGAAGCAAAAAATAAGGCTGAACTTGCGCATGCGCTAAAAGCTCAAAATTTTTTGTTGATTTTCGCGACTATTAAAAACGCGGCTGGTGGCAAAGAACAAACGGGAATTACTATTCCAAATCCTCTGATTTTTTTTCAAGGCGTGTCTGTAGAGGACAAAATGATGTTTGCCAGCAACCTCGCAATTATGGTGTTTGCGGGAGTTCCTCTCACGCGCGCCTTGGTGACATTATCGCGACAAACGCAAAATGAAGAATTCGTTCGAGCGTTGCTTGATATTGAATCGAATATAAAACAAGGCAAGCAGTTTTCCCAAGCGCTCGCGCAGCATCCCAAAATTTTTAACACCCTTTTTGTGAGTATGGTGTCGGTGGGGGAAGCAAGCGGAACACTGGTGAATGTTCTTAATATTCTTAGCAAACAGTTAAAGAAAGAGCACGAACTTCGTTCGCGCATTAAAGGCGCTCTTATTTATCCCGCCGTTATTATTACCGCGATGGTCGTAATCGGAGTGCTGATGATGGTGTTTGTGATTCCTGTCCTTTCCCATGCGTTTAACGATCTAGCCGTTGATCTGCCCATTACAACACGCGCCATTCTAGGCGCGGGAGGTTTTTTCCAACATTACTGGTGGGCTATCGGGATTGGGACTGCCATAGTCATCTATGGCATAAGGCGTTTTTTCGCAACCAAATTCGGCAGCGATATTTTTGATTGGTTCTTATTGCACGCGTGGCTGCTTAGCGGAGTAAATAAACAAATAAATACCGCGCAATTCTCGCGCACACTCTCCTCCCTTGTTTCGGGCGGCGTGCCTATTCTTGAAAGTTTGCGCATCACAGCCGATACGTTGGGCAATCATTATTACAAAGACTCTCTTGTCACCGCGCGGGAAAATGTGCAGCAAGGCAAAACTCTCCACGAAGCGCTTGATCCATATATCATATTGTATACGCCGCTTGTTATTCAAATGATTGAAGTTGGCGAGGAAACGGGAAAGCTCGCGGATATTCTCAATCAGCTAGCGAGTTTTTACGAGGATGAAGTTTCTAACCTCACGCAAAATCTTTCATCTATTATTGAACCAGTGCTTATGATTGTAATTGGAGTCGCGGTGGGATTTTTTGCCATGTCCATCATCCAGCCGATGTATAGTATTATGAATAAACTGTGATGACAGAATGCAGAATCAAGAATACAGAATACAGAATACAGAATACAGAATACAGGAAAACGCCTCGTAGTTAGTCCCTGTATTCTTAATTCTGTATTCTGTATTCAAAGTTTATGTTTGATAAAAAAACTTTGTATAATCACGAACGCGGATTCACGCTCATAGAGCTTCTCGTTGCTCTAAGCGTTTTTGCAATTCTCATTGCCGTGCCAATGGGAGTTTATTACTCTTTTATTCCCAAAGGCGATTTGAATGGCGACGCTCGCGGGGTGCAAAGCGCTTTGGAACTAGCGCGCAGGCAGACGATAGCATCTAAAGCAAGTACGCAGTACGGGGTACAGATGATCTCTGATAAAGTAGTAATTTTTCCTGGAATAACTTATGACCCAGCCAATTCAGCCAATCAAATAATTCAGCTTGATCCACGTGATGAAATATACGAAATATCTTTGACGGGAGGAGGAAGCGCGGTAGTTTTTAATCGGTTAGATGGCTCAACTGATTATGATGGATATATATCTTTGCGAGTCAAGTCAGATCACGCAATCTATCAAAATCTATATATAGATTCATCTGGAGGGACGAGCTTTGATGCGCCAACAGCTGTTGGCAATGCTAATCTTGTCTCTGATTCTAGGCACGTAGACTTTGTTTTGGGCTGGTCTATCCAAAACGCAACTTCGGTGCAATTGTCTTTCCCCAATATTCCACAAACGCAGACAATCCCAATGGCAGCGTATTTTAATGCGGATAAATCATCATTTGATATGGATTATTCAGTGACGGTTTCCGGAGTAGTCCAGCATTTTCGCATACATACTCTTTCGCTTGATACCATCAACACGACGCTTAGTGTTTTCCGCGATAGAAACGGAGGAGAGAATAATCAAAGAGTAATTCTAAATATTATAGACGGTGGAGTGACTAAACCAATCGCCACTTATTTAGCCGACGCGCCAGATACGGTTCAGGTTGGGGCTTATGGAGGGACGATGACGGTGCAATAAATAGAATACAGAATCAAGAATACAGGAAAATGCCTCGTAGTTAGTCCCTGTATTCTTAATTCTGTATTCTGTATTCAAAGTTTATGTTTGATAAAAAAACTTTATCTAATCACGAACGTGGATTAACTATTATAGAGATCCTCATCGTCATCGCGATTGTCACAACCGCATTCGTCGGTATGCTTCAGCTTACATCATACGGAGCGAGAAGCGAGGGATCGGCTAAAGATACTGTCGCGGCGTATCTTTTGGCGCGGCAAACATTGGAAGCGGCAAGATTTGTGAGGGATGATAGCTGGGCAACGTTTTCCAGCCTTTCTATCGGCGCCACATATTATCCGGTGCAATCCGGCGGCAAGTGGACATTAAGCGCGTCAAACCCCGGCGCAATAGATGGCTTCACCCCATCGTTAGTTCTAAATCAAGTTTATCGCGACGCAAATCATAATATCGTTTCGTCTGGCGGTTCGCTTGATGCGGGCACGCTTAATGTTGTTGCTTCGGTAGAATGGACGGCGCGTGGAGGAGCGGCACGGACTGTTACGCTGGAAACATACTTAGCTAATATTCAATGATAATCTCAAATCTCAAAAATCAAAACTCAAATCTGAATCTAAAAAATTATAATATAACTAACGCTAAGATTAGTAGATTTTCCGCCCGAGGCGCCTGTCCGCCTCTGGCGGGGATCAGCCTTAGCGTAAAATTACATTTTGTTGTAATTTTTGTTAAACGTAGAAATACATTCTCTTGCGTAAAGCAACGTGGTTGCCACCGTAGAGGTGCGTGGCACCCACGGTGCTTTACGCACGCAACTCTACTGTATTTCTTGCTTTGGCTGAAAGATTTGAGTTGTAGTTTTGCGATTTGAGATTTGAGTTTTGAGATAACAATACTAACCATGCAAATGTCTCCACGCAATAACAAAGGCCTCACAATCATTGAGCTAATAGTCTACATCGGTCTGCTTGCGCTTGTCATAGCACTCACCAGCCAATTCATACTGGGAATTTTGCGTGCCAATATCAGCGGAGGCGCGCAAGAAGAGTTAGTTTCAAGTATTGAGCAGGCGACAGATGCGATTGATAGGGAGCTGCGCGGCGCAACAGCAGTATACACGCCAACAAGCGTATTTAATGCACATCCGGGTCAGCTTAGTCTTTCTACTGCCCAGCATCTTCCTGCCGGAGAGCAAGTAACTTATATCGATTTTTTTCTTAGCGATGACGGCAGAATATGCATGAAGCAAGAAAGTCTAGTATCTCAATGTTTTACATCACAGAAAATTCAGGTTACAAGTTTGAAATTCGTCAGGCTTGTTACCTCGGGAGGCGTGGAAGCGGTGCAGACTTTAATAACAGCAAAATATCGTAGCGACCAACCTAATTTGCAAACACCATATAGCGTGCAGACGACGACGGTGATTAGAGCCGGCGAATAACGCATTACTATGAATACAGAATCAAGAATACAGCGGCAAAATGTCAAAGCCTAAATTACAAACAATAATATTTTAAGTAGGAGTAATATGTTATCTCAAAACTCAAATCTCAAATCGCAAACCTACAACGCAAATCTAAAATCTAACGATGTCAAAGCGCGTGCCTATCATTTTTCGTTAGAGATTATTAAATTTGTTAATGCGCTTCCCAATAAAAGAGCTTTTTGGTCTATTGGTGATCAAGTATTAAGATCTACAACGTCCATCGGTGCAAATATGATAGAGGGGAAAGCTTCAAGTTCTAAACGCGAATTTATTAAATTTTATGAAATTGCCTTAAAATCGGCTAATGAAACTAAATATTGGATTTGTTTATTGAGAGATTCTTATCCAGACTTAAAAGAAGAGTGTTCGGATCTTTTGAAAGAGGCTATGGAAATTAGCAATATGTTGGGTTCGAGTGTTTTAACACTCAAGGGCAAGAAAAAGTTTTAAGATTTTAGTTGTAGATTTGAGTTTTGCCATTTGAGTTTTGAGATATGTATCATTTAATTATTTTTATAATGTTCCCACGACCAACAACTCAATCTAAACATACATTGCATCACGACAGCCGCGGCGTCGTCGCTTTGTTTCTCGTCGTTATGGTTTTGGCAGTGGCATCAATACTTTCTCTTTCCTTATCACTCGTATATCTAAATCGCATTAAATCATTTGAAGCATTTGGCAAATCACAGCAAGCATATTTTGCTTCAGAGGGAGGCACGGAGGATGCGGTGTACAGAATAAAGAATAATTTTGCGATACCAGCAAGCTACACGTTGGCTGTTGGCGGCGCGCAAACGGATGTTACAACCACAACAAACGGCAACCAAAAAACAATTCAAGCCCGCGGTATGGTAAATGGCTACACACGCGCGACGCAAGCATCACTTACGCTTAGCTCCGTTAATCCTTCTTTTTATTACGGCGCGCAGGTTGGAGGGGGGGGAATAGAGATGGGCGAGAATAGTACCATAGAAGGCGCGGAAGGAAGCGCGGGTAATGTTTATTCCAATGGGGCCGTGAGCGGAGAAAACAAAGCAAAAGTTACCGGTGATCTTATAGTGGCCACCAGTATTGACTCTGTGGTTGTGCTTGGCGACGCTAAAGCAAACGCTATCATTAATAGCAAAATTTGCGGCGACGCTTATTATCAATCAATTGATTCAAGCTCACTTAATTTTTTAAATAGCCCTTCTTCTCCCTCTTGCCCCTCGCCACCAACAAATGGAGTCGCGTATCCAGGCTCGTCCGATCCTCCTGTGCAAAATTTACCCATATCACAAGCTAACATTGACCAATGGAAGCAGGACGGCGCGGTCGGCGGCATAATCAATGGAAACTGCGGCGACAGCGGCGTGCCAGAATGTGTCATAAACGATGACGGCACGCTTTCCCTAGGTCCCAAAAAGATTATTGGCAACCTCGTTCTTACCAAGAAGCAGACCCTTGTTATTACCGGAACACTTTATGTTCAAGGTCACATAGACCTTGATAGCAGCGGCGGCGCCACAATAAAATGCGACCAAGCATATGGCGCGCAGGGATGCGTCGTCGTCACAGATAGCTGGATTCATATTAAAAACAATTCAATTTTTCAAGGATCGGGCGCGCAAGGGAGTTATTTGATATTTGTAAGTACGCTGGCTGGCTGCAACGGAGGAGATCAAGAACCGCAATGCACTCATCATAATGCCGCGGTTGACATCCATAACAACGCCACAGGCGCGATATTTTACGTACCCGATTCCATGGCGAATCTTCATAATGGTGTGACTGTTACAGAGCTTACTGCATACAAATTGAATTTGGATAATGGCGCGAGCGTGCAATACGAACAAGGGCTATTCGATTCCTCATTTTCTTCTGGGCCAGGAGCGTCGTTTAATATAATCGGTTGGGAGGAGATACCGTGATTTTTATTTTCAATAATTTACTAACTAGTGGTGATGCTTGAGATTGAGGCGGGAATATTTGAGGTTAAACCTTTAAGGATTCCCGCCAGTTTAAAATACGTGCCGTGCAAAAACACCTAACTCTGCCCAACCAAAACCTCACCTACACTCTCCGCAAAAGCCTAAGGGCGCGACGGATGCGGATCTCGGTTCACTTGGACGGGTCCGTGGTGGTGACTACTCCTTATTCTCTGCGGGAAAATGTTGCCGAGCGGTTTTTGCGCGAAAAGATGGACTGGATACTGGCTAAGCTCGCTTTCTTTAAGCAGTTTGATGCGCCCAAGTCGCAAGGGGGGTTGCGCGGTCAGCATGTGCGCCTTGGGCGCAGCGATTATCTAAAGCACAAAGACAGCGCGTTCGCGTTAGTACAGCAAAAAGCAGAATATTTTGCCCAGCAGTACGCCTGTAAGTACAATAGAATCAGCATCAAAGACCAGAAGACTTGCTGGGGTAGCTGTTCTCAAAAAGCTAACCTCAACTTTAACTACAAAATTATCTTCCTGCCAGAAAATATTCAAAACTACATAGTCGTGCACGAGCTGTGCCATTTAAAACAGCTTAACCACTCCAAAATTTTTTGGTCGCTAGTAGCTCAAACAATTTCAAACTACAAAGAAATTAAAAAAGAGTTAAGAAAGACTGGCGTTAGTTTTTACTAAGATATTTATAATTATCTCGGTGGCGACCCGCAGCTGCAGGGTCGCCACCGAGGAGCTAGAGAGTAAAAACTAGCCATAATCGTGAAAAGTGTTTGTTTTTAACCATATTTTCACGGTTATGTTGACAAAATCGTGAAAAGAAGTATAATGACAATATATTGTTAAACAACACTTCGCATGGCAAAAATACTCAATATTTTTAATAAAGTGAGCTCTCTCCGAGAAAGATACTATAAAGCGTCTGTTGGCAAAGACGCGCTTATTAAGCTGATATCTGAAACTGAAGTCGCTGAACAGGTGTACAATTCGAATGCTATAGAAAACAGCACTCTTACTCTTGAGGAAACTGAAAAAATACTTCTTCAAATTGATCTGGATAGATACATTACGGAACGAGAACTTTTTGAGGCAAAGAATTTAGCCAGAGTTGTATTATATATAGATAAAAGAGCCAAAGAACAAGAACTTACGCTTGAAGTAATTTTGTCGCTTCATAAGATGTTGATTTCTAATATTCGTGACGATGTTGCCGGAAGATTTAGGAAAGACGACGAATATGTTCGTGTCGCCAACCACATTGCAGTCAATCCAAAAGAAGTAGTGGATCTTCTTACAAAAATGCTGACAGAATACAACAGCGCAAGTCATGAAAATATAATCAAACGAATAGCAAAATTACATCTTATTTTTGAATATATCCATCCATTCGTCGATGGTAATGGCCGTATTGGGCGTGTCATTAATAACTATTTACTGATACGAGAAGGATTTGTGCCAGTAAATATCAAATTCATTGATAGAAAATTATACTACGAAGCATTCAAAGAATTTGATGAAAAAAGTGCAGTTACTATTATGGAAGAAATAGTAGGAAGGGCGCTTGCCAATAGCTACCATAAACGACTAGCGTATCTTGAGGGCAAAAAGATCATTACTCTTGTTGATTATGCAAAAGATAACAAGCTTTCACATTCGAATCTTATAAATAAGGCCAATAGACAAACCATCGAAGCATTTTTGGAAAAGAATGTTTGGAAAATTGGCGTGGATTATTGATAGATAATTATTCTAGATTAATAGTATGGCTAAGAAACAAAAAATCATTCCTAGTAAAATTTTGCAATTCAAGATTACCTCGAATGATAGTTCTCCGCGGATATGGAGGCGTATTTTGGTGCCTAGCGGCTATACTTTTTTTGATTTGCACAAGGAATATGAGCGCGGTTTATAATTGATGCTTTTATGATTACTGTGGATAATTCCGCCTCCTTGCGCGACTTTTTTAATTTCGGCTGTGGTATAATAACTACAGAATACAGAATACAGAATAGTGAATCATGAATCATGGATAGCGTGTACAGTATTCACAATTCACAATTCATCTGTTCGCTAATCTTTTTAAGCTCACAACCAAACAGTTAATAATAATACTATGAAGTCTATCGTAATCATCGACGACAACAAAAATTTTCTTGAAATGTACAAGATGCAGGGGGAGCATGATGGCTTTGCCGTCTTTGAAAGCGATGAGGGAGACAAGGGAATAGAGCTTATTAAAGCAAAACAGCCGGACATCATATTGTTAGACCTAGTAATGGCTCCCAAAGACGGATACGAGGTGTTAAAAGAAATAAAGACCAATGAACTCACGGCTCATATTCCGGTTATAGTAGTAACAAACATAGACAATGAAAAGGATAAACAAGCAGCCCACACTCTTGGCGCTGTTGCATATTGTCTAAAATCAGATTACACCCCCAAGACTTTATTTGAAAAAGTAGATGAGGTGCTAGGCAAATCTTTTTCCTCTGCCAAGCCAGCTTCCAGGGTTAAGGTGAAAGCATAGAACTAAATGTCAAAATCCAAATGCCAAATGTCAAATCAATGTCAAAATCCCAAGATCAACCCAGCCCAAAGAATTATGATTTAGGGGAAAGGACAGCAAGGTTTGGAGAAAGAATTATTATTTTCTGTGGGAAAATATCAAAAAATGCCGTCACTACTCCAATTATCAGCCAATTAGTAAGGTCTGGCACGAGCATTGGAGCAAACTATTGTGAAGCAGATGGCGCTGAAAGTAAAAAAGATTTTAAGCATAAAATAGGAATCTGCAAAAAAGAAGCCAAAGAAACAATGTATTGGTTAAGGATGACTTCCACAATCGCTCCAGAATTAGTACGTGAAGCTAGAGATTTATGGAAAGAGTCCAAGGAACTAACTCTAATTTTTTCCGCTATTAACAAGAAGTGAATTATCAATGTCAAAATCCAAAACTTTTAACATTAGGGCATTTGGATTTGATTTGACATTTGACATTTGAGCTTTGACATTTTAAATCATAGACTTTTAACTTAAGTAACCCATGTTAGCCTCTCTCGCTAATTTATATAATCGCATCAAGGGATACATCTCCTCCCGTCTCACCAAGGAGGAGGTAAAAGCCCATTTTCTTCAAACGCGCCTGTTTGCCGCCCGTGTCTTTCTTTCTCTGCTCTTCAGCCCTACCGAGAGCTTTAACTTCTTCACCCAGCAAAACAGAGTGGAGGTGGTAACCGAATCCTTTTACGCGCATAAGGAGTTCCAGGAAAAAGCCCGTCTATTCTCCACCAGCACTTTGGCAGTTATTGTGTCTTCCGTCGTTATTATCAGTCTCTTTCTTAATCTCATCATCTCGCCAGTGCTTGTCGGCAGAGCGGCCACTTTTACCAACACATGGACTTCCTACAATGATTTTAACTATAAAAGTGGCGGAACAGGAACCGTGTCCACGCAAAGCAATGTGGTTATCGCGGATTCCGGCAATGCCACTAATGCGAGCCTGGGAACAGTGAAGCTTCCATTTTCTTCCACGGTTGTTGAAAACGGAGATGACGCCGCGCAATGGTCTGGAACAAACATTACCGTATCCCAGGAAACCACAGACAAGCAAGAAGGAACCGGCAGTGTGAAGATGGTGCAGGCTGTTGCCGAAGTAATTGACGGAGGAGACGGATCAGACGGGGCAATTGATCTGGCCAATGGTGGAAGTGCAGGAGGCTGTACAGGTACCGGCTTAGCCTGGACCGTAGAAACTTCCACCTGTACTATAAATCTTAACACCAAAAACACCTTTAACTTTACCACTGTTGATATTCCTGTAGGCACTTCTTTAACCATTAATGGTCCCTATACCACAGTACCTTCTGCGATTGCTACACTCAACGCTACCGGCAATGTGACAATTGCCGGTACGGTTAATCTAGGCGGTAAGGGTTATAGGGGTGGTCAAACACATTATAGCGCTGGGTATGGTCCTTGTGGGGGTAATGTGGGTAATTATTCTAATGGTGGGGGCGGCGGCGGGTTTGGAGGTACGGGAGGTACCGGTATTTCGAGCATTACTGGAGGAAATAATAATTGTACTAATGATCACGGCAATGGTGGCGGAGATGGATATTCTAATGGTGGTAATGGCGGGGGAGGTATAACAATCAACAGTGCCACCACGATTACTGTATCAGGAGTCATTAATGCTAATGGTAATATTGGCGTCGATATTTCATCTAGTGGAAAGTCTAGCGGGGGGGGGGCTCTGGCGGCATGATTAACTTAAATGCCGATACCATTAATATTTCTGGTACAGTTAATGCCGATGGCGGAAGAGGCGGCACGTCCAACAGTACTGGTAAGGGCGGCGGAGGTGGCGGAGGAAGGATAGCACTTAATTATCACAATTCTAGTATAAATCCTGTCCCAACAGTTATCGCAGGCGCTGGAGGTAATCCTGGTGCGACCAATGGTGTTTTAACCCAAACAATGTCGGTTGGCCCTGGCACCGCCACCGTCACCAAATCTCCCGCGCTTGATTTATCCAGCCATCCTTTATTTAAGTTTTGGATCAAATCCTCCCGCACCGGCCAATATATGCAGATGCAGATGGGAGAAAGCAGCGCTTCCGAGAATACATATAATATTACAATAAACTCCGCGGACACGTGGGAACAAAAAACCTGGGATATCTCCGGCATAGCGGATGCCAGCAAAGACGCCATCACCAAAGTAGCGCTCGCGGTAACGGACGCAACCTCCGGCTTCACCGCATATCTTGACGATCTAAACGCGGAAGGATATCCCGCGTCCGGCACTGTCTCGGGCCTCATTGTTGACGCTTCGGCAACTTCAACGTGGGGCGCGCTTAGCTGGTCGGCAGACACTGCTCCAGCGGGCACCTCGGTAAAGTTTCGCGTACGCACCGCTTCCAGCGTTGACGGCAGCAATAATCTTGTTTCTCCCACTGATTGGTCGTTGGATGTCACAACCTCTCCCACCACGCTTTCAGTGACAGATAACAGATACGCCGAACTGGAAATTACTCTGGCAACCACAGATCTATCAAACACCCCTACGCTTAACGAGGTTCTTTTAACCTATGTCCGCAACGCTCCGCCAGAATTTGATTCAACATTTGGCGGAGGAGTGGGAGTAACCGTATCAGAGAATGCTAACGGCACTGCTACTATCACCTACTCTGTCAGAGACGAAGACACAAACAGTAACAACACCTCTGTTGCCTCTGGTTCCATGACAGGCAAGATTCGCCCCATACAATCAGACAACACATCTTCCGGCTTTGAATACAACACCGGCAGTGGCTGGAACACAATTACAACAACATACCTAAGCAATGGTACGGCAGACATAGACAGGAAGAGTGTTGATACCACGGTTTGCAACCCAATTACTTCTACCTGCCCTTCATATACCCAATACACAGCTATCTGGGACGCTAAATCGCAAATCCCAGGGGTATATACCGCGTCAGCTCAAGTAAGAGTAACTGCTAATGACAACGAAGGAGTAAGCAATACCGCTACTGCCACAGTCAGCAACATCACCATAGACACCAAGAACCCGGACTACACCGGTATCGTGCCTATTGCCCTTGATGCTGCCAACAATCAACTGACGCTTAAAATTACTGATGATTCCGCTACGTCAATGAAGATTTCCAATAATTCTGGCTTGACTGCGGATGGCTCTAATGATGATTCAGGAAGCTTCATTGCTTATGGCACAGACGCAAATTCTGATGGATACGGCGACACGCCGCTGTCAGCTACCGTTACAAAATCATGGACACCTACTTCAGGCACTACGTCATCGGTATACGCGCAGTACAAAGATCTCTATGGCAATACCACTTCTACAGTGAGCGCCACTACTCCGGTACAGCCGCAGAATATGGTTATCAGGGATTTAAGCAATGTTGCCACTTCGGAATACCGTATTTTTGTTGTATGGCAGGAAACAAATCCCGCTCCAACTCCAGGATTTAAGCACTACAGGGTGATGAGATCCACTAACGACGAGAGTGGCTATGCCCAATATGGCAGTCTCATTACTGATATTGAGACCAACTACATTTTAGATGAAACAGTAGTAGCCAATACCACCTATTATTACAAGATCTACGTGGAAGATAATGATGGAAACAGATCAAAATATTCCGCGTCAGTTTATGACAAAGCAGATGGCCAAGGCGGTACAGACGCAACGCCTCCCACGATTACAGTCGCGCCTTCCGCCGGCACACCAGGCACGCAACAGGCAACCATTACTTGGACAACGGACGAGCTTTCAAATTCCACGGTGCGTTATTCTACTGCCGCGTATTCCACGGATTCTAATTGGGGCACACCCAGCACATCGGCCACAATGGCGGCAAGCCACTCAATTACTCTCACAGGTCTTACACCATCTACCACTTACAGATTCAGAATTAGCTCCACCGACCCATCTTCTAACTCTGTTACCGATGATAATTCCGGCGCCGGTTATTCTTTTACCACTGCCACCGGCCCGACTATTTCCACTGTCAGTGTGACGGACATTACCAATACTACCGCGCAAGTTGTTTGGACAACCGACGCTTCCTCAAATTCAGTCGTTGATTATTCCACTAACTCTGATCTGTCTTCATCATCAACCACCACAGTATCAACTCCCGCGACCAGCCATGCCGTTCCTCTTTCTGGGCTTACCCCGGGAACAAAATATTTTTTCCAAGTGCGTTCGGCTGATGCTGTTAACCCAGCTAACATCTCTACCAATAATAACGGGGAAAACTATTATTATTTCACCACTATCAACGACACCACTGCTCCCGTCATCTCCGCGGTGGATGCGGTGAACAAAGGAGAAACCTTTGCCTCTATCATATGGACTACAGACGAAGCAGCCACTAGCCAGGTGGAATACGGTCTGACCAGCGCCTATGGGGCAACTACCACGGAAAACACTGATTTGGTAACTTCTCACGGCGTTCGCCTCACCGGCCTTACTGCCAACACCACACACCATTATCGTGTAATTAGTAAAGATGGGTCCAACAATTCTACCACCGGAGGAGACAACACATTTTCCACGACTCTTGCCGCGGGTGTTGATGCCACCGCTCCTGTTGTCAGCACGGTTACAATTAGCCCAATTTACAGCACGCAGGCGACGGTTACCTGGACCACTAACGAACAATCTACTTCTATTGTTGATTATTCCACCGACCTTTCTTTTGCCAGTTCAAAACAGGATACTTCCATTGGCACCAGCCACTCCGTGACAATTACCGGCCTTACACCTAACACTGCTTACAAAGCGCGCGTGCGTTCCGTGGACTCCGCGGAAAATAGTGTTACAGACGATAATTCAAGCGCGGGATATCCCTTCACCACCACTCCCGGCGCGGTAATTTCCGCTGTCAGTGTTTCCTCCACTTCGGGCGTTAGCGCCACAGTTACTTGGACTACTGATATTTCCTCTAACTCGTATGTGGATTACTCCACAAACTCCAGTCTTTCTAATTCTGCCACAGCATCATCTGATCTGTCTGCTACCAAGCATTCCATCAATATTACCAACCTTACCCCTGCTTCCAAGTACTATTTCAGGGTGCGTTCTATCGCGACGATAGATAGTGTCTCAAGAACCGCGCTTGATGATAACGGAGGGAGCTATTATTACTTTAGCACCACTCTTGACACCACTGCTCCCGTTATCTCCGCGGTGGATGCGGTGAACAAAGGAGAAACCTTTGCTTCTATAATATGGACTACAGACGAAGCAGCCAGCAGCCAGGTGGAATACGGCTTGACTACTGCTTATGGAAGTTCCACCACGGAAAACACCGATTCGGTAACTTCTCACGGCGTTCGCCTCACTGGCCTTACTTCAGACACTACCTATCACTACCGCGTTATCAGCAAAGACGCGTCCAATAATTCTGCCACGAGCGCGGATGATGTGTTCACAACCGTTGCTCCGGCAACCGCGCTTACAGGAGGAGGTGGCGGCGGAGGAGAGATGAAAGATGTTACTTCCCCAACAATTTCTGGCATCATTGCTAAAGTGTTGGATTCCGCATCGGCGCTAGTTAGCTGGACCACTAACGAATTGAGCACCGGATTTGTGGAATACAAAACTTCCGACCAAAAAGTATTTTACATTGATGGAGACTTTGATCCTTCTCTGGAGCACAAGGTAGAAATTTCTCGGTTGAAACCTTCAACCGCGTATACTTATCGTGTTGCCAGCCAAGATAGCTATGGCAATCTGGCGCGTTCTCTCAATCGCACGTTTAAGACAGAGGCAGAAGAAAAACTAGTCACAGCATCCTCCCCAGAGACAACAAAGCCCGCAGAGGAAAAGGCTGCTGAACAAAAGGCTCCGGAACAAAAACCTGTTGAAGAGGTGGCGCAAACAACGCCAACTGCGCCCGTCTCGCCAATTACACCAGCTTCACCCGTGGTTGCGGAGGTTGTGACACAGGCAAAAAGCGTAATTACCGAGGGAATTAAGGCAATTTTGGAAGTGGGGGGTGTTGATCCGGCAAAAATTGTTAATGATGCTCTTGAGCAGGCCAGTAAAGCTATTTTGCCTCCACGCATAGTTGGCCCACTGCCAACTATTGAACTAAGCCCAACTTCTGCCGTGATTCGTTGGAACACAGACAAAAGGGCAAATTCTCTGGTTGCTTTCGCGGAAGTACAAGACTACAAACAAACAAGAGAGGAGCCATACACGCAAGTCGTGGGAAATTATGATGAACGCGTAACATTGCACGAAGTAAGGGTTCTAAACCTTAAGCCCGCGACCACCTATTATTATCAAGTGCGAAGCAGTAGTTTCGTTGGTAAAGTAGGGACATCGGATAACCTCAAATTTACCACTCCCGCGGAAACGCCAGTTATTTCACAACCAATGCCAAAGATTATCGGAGAGAATTCCGCAACTATTACCTGGAGCACTAATCTTCCCACGGATTCCATTGTCCGCTACGCTCCTATTATTGGAGGCAAAGCCCAATCAGATCAATCAAGGGTGCAAGGTAGTCCGGAATTTGTGACATCTCACGCGGTGACCATTACAGGCCTTAACCCTGGCACTCGATATGATGTTGAGGTAATAAGCAAAGACGCGTTTGGCAACCAGGTTATTGAAAAACTTTTTCCCATAAATACCGGAGAAGACAAGGAGGCGCCTGTGATTTCCCAAATTCGCACCAGTACCGCGGTTGTTCCCGGTAAAACCATAACAATTCAAACGATTATTTCTTGGAAGACAGACGAGCCGGCAACAAGCCAGGTGACATGGCAAGAGGGATCGTCGGAGAACAAAGCGCTTGAACGTACCACGCCGCTACTTGCTGATCTTACAACCGACCATTTGGTGGTTATTACGCAATTCCGACCTGCTACAGTGTATCGCTTCTCCGCGCAATCCAAAGACGCGGCTGGCAATGAGACAACATCCAGAACATTTACTATCTTGACTCCAAGACAAGATCAAACGGTACTTCAAATCATTGTCAAAAATTTCCAGGACATATTCCCGTTTACGAAGTAGGTCGTCAATAACATAAAACTCCCCGCTCGGGGAGTTTTATGTTATTGACGAGAGAATACAGGGGTGAGTCTTCGCTGCCGTACGTTAGTAGTTCCTGTATTCTGTATTCAAAACCTCTGTATAAATAATTAATATCATGCCATTCGTAATTCAGCGTTAATGAGTTAAATTATGATATAATATATGCATGGCTTTTTCTTTAGGAAAACTAAACGAGCTATTCACCATCATCCCACGGGCTTTTGGGCTAGATATTTCTGATAGATCTTTGAAATTTGTTAGTCTAAAGCCAATAAGAAATGCTTATGAAGTTGATGCTTTTGGCGAACATGAGTTTGCTGCCGGAATCGTAGAAAGGGGGAAAGTGCTCTCGCTTGATAAATTAGCAAATGAAATCTCGGCCGCTCTCGCAAGCGCGCGGGATGTTATATCCCCACACGTTGTTGTAGCGTTGCCCGAGGAGGAAGTATTCTTGCGCATAGTTCAGCTGCCTCAAATGAGCAAAGATGAGCTTGCGGAAGCAATTAAATGGGAAACAGAATCCAATATACCAATATCTATTGATAATGCCTATTTTGACTATCAAATTATTCCGCCCATACACAAGCCAAAAGAGCTGCAACATCTTGATGTGCTGGTCGCCGCAGCGCCAAAGGATACTGTCGAGCAGTACATACGGGCGGTGGAACGAGCCGATCTCCACCTCGTTGGAATAGAGCCGGAGTCTGTGGCAATAGCGCGAAGTCTCGTTTCTGCTCGCCAACAAAATGACCCGGTTATTCTTATGGATATCGGAGCAATACGTACGCGTTTGGTCATCCATTCCGCGGGATGCGTTAGGTTCACGTCATTTATTCCTCTATCCGTACAGAATTTTATAAAGCCTCTCGTCGCGTCTGGCTTGGAAGCAAAAGAGGCAGAGCGCATCCTTTTTTCAATCGGAGTTAACAAATCAGCCGAACACAGCGCGGTTTTTACATTGCTTGTTCCTGTTCTCACTGATCTAAAAGAACAGATTGAAAAATATATACAGTTTTATAACAGTCACGCGGAGCACGAGCATGGCTACAGCACGAAGCTCTCGCTGCTTATCGTAGCTGGCGGGGGAGCGCTTATTCCAGGACTGCTTGAATATCTTGCGTCAATGTTAAATATCTCCGTGGAGGTTGCAAATCCTTGGGCGAATGTTACAGACCAACCGATGCGCGAAATCCCCCAAATATCTCAAAGGCAAGCAGTGCGTTTTTCGGCTGTTATCGGCCTTGCGCTGCGCGGGATAAATAACATCAACGAATAACGAATGACATACGAATAAACGAATCAACTGCGATGTAGTATTTGCATATTCTTATGTCATTCGTTATTCGTTGATTATAGCTATGATTATTCTCAACCTCCTCCCCCAAGAGTATCAAGCCAGAATTAGGCGCGACGCAAATCTGCGCATGTTTGCGCTTGTGTTTGTGTCGTTGTCGGTCTGGACGTTTGTCTTTTTCTTTCTAGTGGCGCAGGGTTGGACGTATCTATCAATTCAAAATTCAGCATTACAGCAGCATCTCTCGGTGGAGGAAAACACTGATGCCGCAAAAAAGATTGCCGCTCTGGAGAAGAACGTTAAAGGAATCAATTCCGCCCTTACTTACGCGAATAATATAAGTTTGCAGCCTTCATATAATGCAGCTGCCCTTATGTCTGTAATAGAAACAATTATTCCGAGCGGTGTAACATTAAATATATTTGATCTAGATAGTTTAAACAGGACTTTGACTATTGGCGGAATTGCCGCCAAGCGCGAGGACGTTTTATCGTTTGAGCAAAATTTGCGATCCCAGTCGCAAATTATTCATGATATTAATGCGCCTATAACCAATTTACTCAAGCCGGAGAACGTTCAGTTTTCTTTCTTCATCACTCTTCAGTCGACACAATAATATGACTGGCAAACCGTCGCAATTAATTGTATTAGCAGGCATCTCTTTTATTGCTTGGGCTGCAATCCTCGCCGTAGGAGTGGTTTTTATCGTATCTGGTTTTAATGATGCAAAGACGCAATACGCAGACTTAAGATTACAGATAAACCAATTCGGAGAGAAAAATATAAAATACGAGCAGTCGTTGGAATCGTATAAAAAAGTGAGCGCGGATGTAGATGGGGTGAATAGCAGCTTTGTTGGTGGCGATACGATCTTGAATCTCTTAGTGCAGCTAGAGGGCAAGGCAAGAGATACCAATAACTCGTATAGCGTCGCGGTAATTCAAGACATCCCTTCATCAAAGTCAGCAAAGGGATCGGTGGTCAATTCGGGAGGTGAAACCGCCGCGCCAATTTTGCCAGGAACCGTGCTGACAATTTCCCTGACAGGAACTTTTGCAAATATCTTTCAGTTCGTGAATGATGTTGAGCATTTGCCTTACTTCATTCAAGTACAGCGCCTCACCATCCGCGCCGCCGCTGTATCAAAAAACGCAGCTGTATCCGTTCCAATCACATCTTCTCCGCAGCTTCAAGCGATATTTGTGATGAAAGTTTTTTCTCCGGCACCATAATCTATTATATGAATACATTACTAGGAAAAAGAATTTTACGCATTGCCAATCGTTTCTCTTATTTTTTTGCTAATTTTGGCGGCAGGATATTCGTAGCAGGCATTGTAGCTAGCGTTATGGCCGGCTTAATTATAATGTATATTTTTGCCTATAGAATAACCAAAGAATCTTACCAGGCAGATGTGCAATTTACTAACGTAAACGTGTCGTCTCTACATAAGGTATTGGAGCGCCTTGATAGTCAGAAGAACAGACAGGTCGATTTGGGAGTGCGCGATCCATTTAAGTAGAAATAAATACAATCCCTTGCAAATATTTCAAAATGTAGTAAAATATCGTAATCGTGTTTATTGGTAGCTCACAAAGCTACCAATTTTGTTAAAGGTTAAGTATAGTATATATAGAAGACGCAAAGGTACATTGCCCTTGTAGTTCAATGGATAGGACAAAAGCCAACTGCTTGGCTTTTGTCGGGAAGTTTAGGCGAGGCCTCTCGCTTTATTAGCGAGGCGCCGAGCCGTTTAAACTTCCCAGTGCACCTTTAATGTTGACTCGAGCGCATAGCGAGGCGCCGAGCCGTTTAAACTTCCCAGTGCACCTTTAATGTTGACTCGAGCGCAGTCCCGTAGCGACGGGACGAAGCGAGACTATTTAGCAAGATACACAAGTTATTTTGCCCTTGTAGTTCAATGGATAGAACAGCGGCGTTCTAAGCCGCGTGTTGGGGGTCCGATTCCCTCCAAGGGCACAAAAATAGAAATGTAATTTTTATTTTTGTGCACGCGAGCAAGCAAATTTATTTGCGTGCGTGAGGGAATCGGAGCCCGCAGCGATGCGCTAGTTTTCGCCTTGGGCGAAAGGCTAGCGCCGCGAGGGGCGGGCTGCGAAAAATTTCCGTCAGGAAATTTATTTGTAGCCGATTCCCTCCAAGGGCACAAAAATAGAAATGTAATTTTTATTTTTGTGCAGAGGTGTAAAAAGCGCCCCTAAGATATATTTACGTGCTATGTTAATAAAGCAAAAAAATAAACTTTTTGAATTGCGCGGTAAGGGTTTGAAGTTTGTATATTGCTACGGTAAGGGTTTATCGCTACTTGCAAATCGAGGATTTAAAGATGGAGAGGTTGTTATCAAAATGAGTGGGAAGGCGGTGCCCGTAGAAAGGTCAAGCAAGGAGGCAGTACAGATTGATAATAATAATTTTCTAGATTCCGAGTATATGGTAGTTGAAGATTTCATAAATCACAGTTGTCGCCCTAATACGCACTGTGACATTGAGAATCGGAAGTTTGTTGCCATCAAGGATATCGTCGCAGATGAAGAGATAACTTTTAATTATTGCACCACAGAGCTGGACATGAAAAAATATGGTACAGATTTCTCTTGCGAATGTGGAGCTAAATCGTGCTATGGAAAAGTTATGGGATTTAAATATTTGGCGTCCGAAGAACAAAAGAGGCTATTGCCGTATTTGTCTCCATTTCTTAAAACGAAGGTTATTTAGGTATATTAAATATAAGACATCAAAGGGGTGCCCATAGCTTAGTGGCAAAGCTTCGGATTGTGGCTCCGATGACGAGGGTCCGATTCCCTCTGGGCACCCCCCTGACGTTTTTTGAATCATTTTTCATAAAAACTCTCCGCTTTAGGCGGAGAGTTTTTATGATGTCTTGCATTAGTGATCTTATCAAGGTTATCCACAGTTTTTTATAATATAAATTTGTATTCTTGGTATAATATTATGGTAGTTGTGATATCTCGGGTATCCGAGATATCCGAGATATCAATAAACAAAGAGCATTTAACGATTTAAAAATAATGAAGTCATCGATCACACTTCGCGAAGCTGCAAAGCTAACTGGCTACACCCAAGATTATCTTGGTCAGCTTATCCGTGGAAAGAAAATGCAAGGAGAAAAGGTTGGTCGTGACTGGGTTACTACGCGCGAAGAAATATATAATTTTCTCACCACCCAAAGCCCGGAGCGCCTTAAATTTGTAATGCGTCAGGATAGTGTTATTGCCTCTTTTGTAAACAAAACAGCCATCGCAGAAACAATATCATCAGACGATGCGCCAATTGAATCAAAGATTCCATCAATCAAAGAATCAATACGAATTAGGCCATTAGTTGAGAATCATCCGCTAGCAGTCGCAGGCAGATACGTAAGGAATAGCATATTGTCGCTGTCGTCACGCTTAAATAGCATTATTAGAATCGCTTCCCTTCCCATTTACGTTCAAGTTTATCATTTGAAAAAAATAGTTTTGATAGTTTCATTATTGGGGCTGACTGTTGGCGGTGGATTTGCTACACACGGCATTGCAACAAGCGCAACGAATAATTTATTGTCAGGAGGATACGCGCAACTAGACGTAGCAAACCTAGGTATGGAAATATGGTATCAAATAAACGAATCTCGGATGCCGAGATTAGCATCCGAGATTTCTAATTCTGTATTTAATTTGCCGGATAATTTGAAATGGGTATACGCGGGTGTCGTTAACGGCGATGCTAGTGATGTGGCAGATGCTATTGCTAGTAATTTACAGTCCAATATTTTTTTATTGGTCATAAATTTGGTTAATGGGCTAGGCGATATTCAACGGGGAGTGAATGAGTTTGTTGTTGTTGGTGGCGATAATTTAATAGCATCTATTTCTGGTTCTGGTTTTTCTCCATTTAACGATGTTCAAAACACGGCATATTTCGGGAATCTATCTGTTTCTGATTTTACAGCGCAAAGCGGGCAATCAATGCAATTTGCGCAAGAACAAACACAAAGTATTTTATCTGCAGTTATTGATCGCGTGCGCAATTCAGTTTCCGCCGGAACATTTAGCTTTGCCAAACTATATACACGAGCCAATGATAGAACTTATCAAATTGTGACCGCGCCTTTCAAGTATACAATAAAACAATACAACGAGTTGAACAACAGTTTATATGCATCGTGGGGGCGATCGTATCTGCGCGTTGCCGAAGTGCTACTCCCTGGATATTTCCCCTATACAAATATATCAACAACCACTGTTACACCTGCTGACGTGCGACGCTTCACAGAAATAGTGAGTCAGCTTTCCAGTGAAGTTGTTTCATATCAGCAACAAACCAATCAGTCCGTCATAGCATTGCAGGAAACCATCCAACAAATTCCGCCTCCACCCCCGCCAGTCATTGTGCAGGTACCCGGCGAACAACCGCCGAGCGATCAGCAACAGCCACCTGCAATCTTTCCCGATTCTTCGCAACCCTCTCCCGACCTTACTCAATTAAAATCAGACCTGGCGCAAGTCACGTCTGATGTTCTGCGTATAGATGGGCAGTTGCAAAATATTAACAGTTCTTCAGAGAACATCACAATTCAAAATATTTATCCTCAACAAAGCGGCACTAATCTTAATTTGCGGACAATGGATTCAGGCGTCATTATGCTGGCATCAGCACAAGGAGTTTTTCTTCAAGGAGCTTCTATTATTCTTGATGTAACGCCTTTGTCGGGGCAATCTTTATCATCTGCCATAATTTCACTGAAAGATCATGCGGAGATGGCGGATGGTCTCACGCTTACCGGGGGCGACCTCACTCTTAATGCTGGTAATTTTGCGTTACCTTCGGGTAATATAACCGCAACATCAAGCGATGCCACGGGCACAGCTTTTTCTTTCAGCTCCGGAGTTACAACAGGCACCGCGCTTGGAATTACCGCTAATTCTCTTACCACAGGCACGGGTTTAAGTGTTTCATCAACGGGCGCGATAGCGGCAACGGGAGCGCTTGCCCGTCTTTCTGCTTCGGGGCTTACGTCCGGGGACGGTTTGGTAATCACCGGTCCTTCTTCCGCGGGCATCACGGGGAATATTTTGTCTCTTATTTCTGACGTCGGTTCGTCCGGAAAGCTTATCAGTCTCGCGCCAGATTTTTCAGGGGCAGACGTTACAGGATATGGCATTTATCAAGCCGCCACAGATTCCACATCTTCCGCGAATACAGATTATGGATATTACGGCTCGCTTACTCTAGCAGGCAATGCCGCTAAAACTGGAATTGGTGTGTATCAGACAGTAACTTCATCTTCAACCACGGCGGACACATTGGTTTCTTTGGATTTAACCACTGACGTGACAGGCATTATGGCGGGAGCGGGAACAAGAAATGTTTACGGACTTCGTTCACAGCCATCAGCCGGAGCAGAATCCACGGCAGGCACCACCAATGTTTATGGCGTGTATTCTAAAGTAATAGCGGATGTGGCAGCCGGGGGAACAGTCAATGGATATGGGTTGTATGTAGCTAACGGCACGTATGACACAGATGGAACATCCACGCAATATGGGCTTTATGTAGAATCTCCCACTGGAGCGGGCAGTAATTACGCAGCAATATTTGCCGGAGGCAATGTCGGCATAGGCGTTGCTACTCCTTCTGCTCCCCTGGAGATCGGAGATGGAACAGACTCTATTCAGTTCTCGTCAGTTGGCGACATTACTTTTGTAGATGCAGACGGAGCGGCAAGTATTACCGGCTCTACGGGAGGAGCTTTAACTGTGGCTGCGGGAGCCGCTCAACCGCTAACTCTAACTGCTAACAATGCCTCTACGTGGTCAACATCCAATGGTCTTCTCACTGTTACCGGCGATGACGGCATCACGCTAACTGCCATATCCACTGCAGGAATTACAGCTAATCTGCCAGATAATTTGGCAGATGCTTTGGATGTCCAACAAGGCACTAATAACTATATCAACATTTCTACCTCCGACTCTGCTGCTTCTGTAACCATTGACCTGCCAGTCGTTGGTTCCGTATCTACTATCGGCAATCTTTTTACCGCCAATATCGCTAAAACCATAAACCTTGGAACCGGAACTGCTGCCGATACGATCAACATTGGCACTGACGGAACAGCGGCCGATGTTATTGCCATTGGTAATTCCAATGCCTCAACAACACTTGCTTTAACTGGAGGAGATGATTGGTCTATGGCATCAACTGGCATTTTAACAATGTCTGCTTCTGCCGACCAAACTACGGCCATAGTTATTACTGACACAAATTATACCAACTCCCTTTCTATTGGAGATAATACTATCACCGGCACGACTGCAAGCATTGATTTAACCTATTTTGATATCACGGGAGCTACTGGCGCGGTGACAATTGATCCGCAAACAATAGGCACATATCTTGATTTTACTTTGGATAACGCTTGGGTTTCAGGAACTTTAATTAACGCTGATTTTTCAGGCGAGGCAACTACACAAGGAGCGGCGGCTATTACTGGAATATCCTTAAATCTTAACGATAACCTCATCACTCCTTCAGCCGGGCAGAGTGTGACAGGATATGATTTGGCGCTTCCTGTTGCCTCTACCACAAGTAATGCTACTGTCTACACAGGATTTAATTTAGGAACAGCGGGATCAATAACCAATGGCACGGCTGGTTCATTTGTTTGGAGGGGCGCGAACATCACTTTGCCTATTATTACGCAGTCCGCAGGAGGATCGGTAACCGCTTCGGGAGTGAGAGTTTTGGTTCCGGCATCAGGAGCAATAGTGACGGCGGGTACTATGAATGGCATTGATGTTATCGCTCCGACAACGTCAGGACCAGCCGCAGGAACTTTAAATGGCGTAAACATTTCCAATTTAACTTCTGCTGGAGCTGGTACGGAAAATGCGATTCAAATAGGTTCTGGGTGGGATGCTGACATACTGTTTGTTGATACAACCCCAACTCTTGTTATTGGCAATACCGGCACTTTGTCTGTTACCGATGGCACTAATATATTGTTTAGCATTGCCGACGATACTTCCGAAGGAGATGTTACAGTGACTGGCGATCTTGCGGTTAATGGCGCGACATCCGCGGACATTACTTCAACAACAACCGCGGCTACTGTTTTTAATACTACCGTGAACACTCTTTCTGTCGGCGGTTCAGCGTCCACATTGAATTTAGGAATAACCGACGGCATAACAAGAATTGTAAACTTGGGCACTGGATCTGGCGCTGACACTATTAATATCGGCACGGGCGCTACTACTGCCGACGCGATTACTTTGGGCAATACTAGCGTGGCGACTACACTGGCTTTTAATACCGGCGTAACCACCGGCACTGGCTTTGCCATCACCGCCAATTCCGTTAACTCTGGCAATACATTAACCATATCCTCCGACGCTTTAACTACGGGTGAAGTGATTGATATTGCAGCAATTTACGCTCCCGCCGACGGATCCACCAACGAAGCAATTGATATAAATCTAACCCATAATCCCAATACTTCCGCCGACAATTTTTCCGGCATTGATTTAGATATTTCCGACGGAACCGTACTAGACAATACGGTGTACAACTACAACGGAACGTTAACCTTAACAGGCAATGCCGCTAAAACTGGAACTGGCATATATCAGACAGTAACTTCATCCTCAACCACGGGGGACACGCTTTACGCAGCTGATTTTCTAGTAGATCATAATGGCGCTTCCGCCTCTGGCAATAAAACATTGTACGGATTGCGCGCGCAGATTACTAACGACGGGATAACAGACGCAGCTGGAACGCATAACATTTATGGCGGATATTTTGCTGCCACAGGAAATACCGGAGGAACGCAGACTGCTTACGGAGTTTTTGTTGAAGCCTCGGGCGCTGACACAAATTATGGAATCAATGTCAATGCCATTTCTACGGCCGCCACCACCAACACAGGCATTGCCATCGGCAATCTCTCTGGCGGCACAACCTCAAATGGTATTACCATCGGCACTAACAGTTCTGCCACCGCCAATGGCCTCACCATCGGAGCCATGTCAGGCACCACGGCAAACATCTTTCAGGAGCAAGTGGTACAGGAACAGGAGTAGATATTGGAGCATTTACAAACACAGGAGCAACCCAGTATGGAGTGAACATTGGAGCATTATCCGGTACCCATGCCGCGGGAGGAGGAATTACAGCCGGAGTTAATATTGGTAACATTTCTTCCGCGGGAGCAACTTCTACCAACTACGGACTCCTCCTTGGCACCATGACAGGAGGCACAACCAGCAATTACCAAATCAGCACCGGAATACTTACTTCGGCCACCACCACAACCAACGCCCAGCTTAACCTCGGAGGAGTGGTAACAACCGGAGGAACCACAACCAACGCCCAATTAAACCTCGGCGGAGTGGTAACAACCGGAGGAACAACAAACTACGGAATTAACGTGGGAGCTTTGTCAGGCTCTGGAACAACTAACTACGGGATTAACATCGCCACTCTTACCTCAACAGGCACAACATCCACCGCGCTCAACATCGGAGGGCTCTCTGGCGCCGCCACCACCAACACAGGCATTGCCATCGGCAATCTCTCTGGCGGCACAACCTCAAATGGTATTACCATCGGCACTAACAGTTCTGCCACCGCCAATGGCCTCACCATCGGAGCCATGTCAGGCACCACGGCAAACCATCTCCGGCGCTCTTGGCACAGGCACAGGCATTACAGTAGGCAACATCTCTACCACAGGAACTACCAACTACGGACTCCTCCTTGGCACCATGACAGGAGGCACCACATCCAATTACCAGATCTCAACAGGAGTATTGACATCAGCCACCACCACTGCCAATGCCCAGCTCAACCTCGGAGGAGTGGTAACAACCGGAGGAACAACAAACTACGGAATCAACGTTGGAGCTTTGTCAGGTTCGGGAACCACGAACTACGGAATCAATATTGCAGCTAGCACTGCCACAGGAACCACGAACTACGGCATGAGCATCGGAGCTCTCTCGGGAGCTGCCACCACCAACTACGGCATGAACATCGGCAACCTCTCGGGAGCCACCACTTCCAAGGGAATGGTCATTGGCACCAACAGCTCTGCAACTGCAACAGGCATTGACATCGGCGCACTCTCTGGCACCACTGCCAACACAGGCATTGCCATTGGAGCAATCTCGGGAACAGGAGCCACAGGAGCGGGAGTTACCGTAGGCAACATCTCCACCACCGGAACAACCAACTACGGCCTGCAGTTAGGCACCATGACAGGAGGCACCACATCCAATTACCAGATCTCAACAGGAGTATTGACATCAGCCACCACCACAACCAACGCTCAATTAAACCTCGGCGGAGTAGTAACCACGGGAGGAACAACAAACTACGGAATCAACGTGGGAGCTTTGAGTGGAACAGGAACCACGAATTACGGGATCAATATCGC
>JACPHP010000007.1 GCA_016188605.1 Candidatus Spechtbacteria bacterium
ACCCTCCACAAGCTCTCTGCCTTTGCCGCCACCACATCCCTTGAGCTTAAAGGAGTTGTCTCTGACGAAACAGGCTCTGGCTCTCTGGTATTTGCCACCTCGCCAACCTTGGTAGCTCCTGTCCTAGGCACTCCAGCTTCAGGAGTGATGACGAATGTAACGGGCATTCCTGTTTCAGCTTTAGCAAACGGCACAGACGGTGAACTTATCACCTGGGACGCTTCGGGCGTTGCCACAACAGTCGCCGCAGGAACAGCCGCCCAAGTTCTTACCTCCAACGGCGCGGGAGCGGCTCCCACGTTCCAAGCGGCGGCGGGAGGAGGGACGACGATCCTTCACCGGGTGAGCGCGGCACAGGCGGCGACGACTTGCGCGACAACGGATACGAATTTGACGGGAGGGACGTATACGTTGCCGGCGAATACATTATCTACTAATAAAGGATTGAGAATATATGCAATTGCTCAAAAAAGCACTGTTGGATCCGCAGATACTATATCTATGAAAATCGATTTTGGTGGAACAGATATATTAACTAATGGTTCTATTGGTTCAGGTGGCGCAGGTTATATTCCGTTTAATCTTGCATTACATAATCAAGACTCCGCTAGTTCTCAAATAATTTTTGGCACATCATTAAATAATAGTGTGCAAGGTTTAGGTGCAGGTGCGAATACAGCTATTTCTTCTGCAATATTCACTTCTTCGATTGATACCTCTTCTGCGATAACAATAGCAGTCCAATGTCTTGATGGTAATTTTGGCGCAGGAGGGGATGACGACACAGCAACTCTTCGTTATTTTCTCGTAGAAGAGCTTCCAGCCGGAAGCTAATGATTGTTAGACCTCCGATGGGCAGGGGTTAGAAGCCTGGCTTCTAACATTCTAGTATTCTTCAAACCATCTCAGGTATATCCGGCTTAGCTGTTATTTCGGTGTATTCGACGCGTATTACCAAGCTCATTGGGCCCGAGCATAGATAAACAATGCATCCCGCCACGCAGCTGCGTGGCGGGATTTTTTATTGCGCGAAGTGTAAAATATTGATACATTCAAAATATGTCACCACGCGAACAAATAGTAAAAATTATTGAAGCCGCCATTAAAAGCGCGCAGAAGAAAGAAGCTCTACCTGTCTTTGAGGCTAGAGTTATTATTAGAGTGCCTGCAGAAAAAGAGCACGGCGATTATACAACGCCGATCGCGCTTGAGATAGCGGGGGCGGCGCATGTTCCGCCGCGGCAGATCGCGGAAATTATAAAAAAGGAAATTGACGAGCAGAAGGGAATCGCGGACATCGCGCGCGTGGAAATCGCGGGGGCGGGATTTTTGAATTTTTTTCTAACGCCGGAGTTCGCGCGCAAGTCGCTTCTGTCAATTTTGGCTAGCCGCAATTTTGGCTCGTCGGAGATAGGTAAAAAGAAAAAATTGAATTTGGAGTTTTTGTCTGCTAACCCAACGGGGCAGGTGCAAGTTGGCAACGCGCGCCTGGCTTTTTACGGCGACGTGCTTGGTAATATTTTAAAATACGCCGGCTACAGCGTGACGAAAGAGTATTATATTAATAACTCAAAGACGAGCAACCAGATTCAGGAGTTTGGGAAAACGGCGCTGGGGCAGGGTGAAAAATATCTCACACCGTACGTTGAAGAAAAAATCGCCAAACTAAAAACAAAACTCAAGCGTTGTAAAAATGCTGGCGAGGCCGGGTTTTTGCTCGCAACAGAAGTAAACAAAGACAATAAACAATTTTTGGGCAAGCGCGCCGGTGTTCGTTTTGATGTATGGTTTTCAGAGCAGAGCTTGTACGGCCGTGGACTGCTCAAAAAAACTCTAGCGTTATTAAAACGCAAGGGTTTAGTTTATGAAAAAGACGGCGCCACGTGGCTGCGCACAACTTCATTCGGCGATGACGAAGACAAGGTGCTTGTGAGAAGCACTGGCGAATTTGGATATTATTTGGCTGATATCGCGTATCACGGCGATAAAATTAAACGCGGGTACACAACCATTATTGATGTACTCGGCGCTGACCATCAGGGGCATGTAAAGCCGATGCAAGTGGCCATGGAAATATTGGGATACAAAGGAATTTTTAATGTCATCATTGGCCAGCTGGTGCAAGCCAAAGGCGGCGGTAAGTTTTCTAAGCGCGCGGGCAACGCTATCTCGCTCGCGGAGCTTGTAAAAGAAGTCGGCATTGATGCGACAAGATTTTTTTACCTGACGCGTTCCATGGACGCGCAGATGGAGTTTGATATTGACCTTGCGAAATCGCAGACGAAAAAAAATCCCGTTTACTATATACAATACAGCCACGCGCGCATTTCAAGCATTTTGAAAAAAGCGCAGGGCTCGGCGGCGCGATTTGGCGCGGCGCCAAATCGCGCCGCGCGGCTATCTAAAAAAAATATCCCCACCGATGTAATCGTGGGGGACGGCGAGCTTGCGCTGATAAAAAAGCTTTTGCGTTTTCAAGAACTCATTGAGGACATTGCGCGCGATTATCAAGTACATCACCTAACAACATACGCGCTGGAACTTGCGCAGGAGTTCAACCAATTTTATCGCGATTATAAAGTGCTGACTAACGATGGCTCATTACGCCAGGCGCGCTTAGCTATCACCACCGCAACGGGAATGGTTTTGCGAAATTGTTTGAAACTACTTGGTATCAGCGCGCCTCCAAAAATGTAATATTTGTGGTATAGTTTATTTATGGGCGGTAGCGTGCCACCCGTTCCTCGGTGGAGGGAGGTATCATCATGGGACCACTTGTTGGCTTCGTGGTTATCTCGGTTCTTGTTGGCGGGCTTGTGGTTTTTTTGCTTGAGTATGTTATGGCACATAAGGTCGTGGACTATGGAGTGGTGGAGGGGAAGGGAAGTCTTATTAGGGGGACGAGTGATCCTCTTATAATTAGCTCATTTGACGGCGTATATTCAGATTTTGCCTATGCGGATCGCTACGCTATTTCTATTAAACTAGATGGCGGTGGCGAGCACGTAAATTTTTTAAGCCATCGGAATTATCATGAAGGGGCGCGGGTGCGTGTATGCCGCGGGCGAGGTATAATTTTTGGTTCTTTGTTTGTGATAAGCGTTGAGCCAGCTTAGCTCGTAACCCTCCGACTTGCGCAATGCATTATGTCGGGGGGCTTTTATTATCAAAATTATTTTAGGTTGCTCAAAACGCGAATTTTGGTATCATAGCAACTATGGATATTTCAAAGCAGGAAGAACAAATTTTGCGGCTTTGGCGGGAAATTGGGGCTTTTGAAAAAAGCGTTTCTAAGCGGCCCTTCTTCGCCGCCCGCTCTGCCGAAGTAGCTTCAGCTACGAAGGTCGGGAAGGTTACGAAGGGCAAGCCAAAGTCTAATAGTTTTGTGTTCTACGAAGGTCCGCCGACGGCTAATGGCCGGCCGGGGATTCATCATGTTTTAGCGCGCGCTTACAAAGATGTTATCTGCCGCTACAAAACAATGCGCGGTTTTCGCGTGGAGCGCAAAGGCGGCTGGGACACTCACGGCTTGCCGGTTGAAATTGAGGTGGAAAAAGCGCTTGGGTTAAAAAATAAAAAAGATATTGAAACTTACGGCATTGGCAATTTCAACGAGCAGTGCCGCCAGTCGGTATGGAAATATCAACAGGAATGGGAGAAGTTGACCGAACGCATGGGCTACTGGGTTGATTTAAAAAATCCGTACATTACCTATAATCCGATGTACATGGAAAGTTTGTGGTGGATTATCAAGCAAGCGTGGGATAAAAAATTATTGTATCAGGGGCATAAAGTTGTGCCGCTGTGCCCGCGTTGCGGCACGTCTCTGTCTTCGCACGAAGTGGCGCAGGGCTATCAGGATGTCACCGAAAACTCTGTGTATGCGAAGTTTAAAATTTCAAAATCTTCAATAAATTCAGGAAAAGAGTTGTCATCTCGAGGCGCAGCAGCGACGAGAGATCTCTCGCGCCACGCTCGAGATGACAACCATATTTTTTTCTTGGCATGGACGACGACTCCATGGACACTCCCGGGCAACGTGGCATTGGCGGTGGGAGCAGAGATTGTCTATGTCGTAGTACAGCAAAAAGACGAAACGCTTATTCTTGCGAAAAATCGTTTAGAGATACTGGAAGGCGAGTATACGATTGTAAAAGAAATACGAGGCAAAGATCTTGCGGGCATTGAATACGAGCCGCTTTTTCATTCCTTTAAAGATGTAAAAGAAAAAAAATATTACGTTGTTACGGCTAATTTTGTGACAACCGAAGACGGCACCGGTATTGTGCACACCGCGGTGATGTACGGCGAAGATGACTATCAGTTGGGAGATAAGCTTGGTTTGCCTAAAGTGCACACGGTAAATGAAGATGGCACGTTTAACGATAGGGTGCCGCAATGGCAGGGAAGATTTGTGAAAGACGTAGAGAGGGAGATTACCGAAGATTTGCGTTTGCGCAATCTTTTGTACAAAGTAATGCCCTACACGCATAGCTATCCGTTTTGTTGGAGATGCAAGACACCGCTGTTATATTACGCTATGAGTTCGTGGTTTATCGCGATGAGCAAAGTGCGTAATGCCCTTATCACAAACAACAAAAAGATAAATTGGGTGCCGGAATCAATTAAGGAGGGGCGATTTGGCGAGTGGCTGCGCGAAGTAAAAGACTGGGCGTTTTCGCGCTCACGCTACTGGGGCACACCTTTGCCGGTGTGGCATTGCAGCCAGTGTGGAGATAATGAAGTTATCGGTTCGCGCGATGATTTAAGAAAACAAACATTTTCAACAAACACATATTTTGTGTTGCGCCACGGATTTTCTGATCGCAATAAAGAAAAAGTAATATCTTCTATTTTTCCAGAGCCGCGCGCGGTACACCTTACGGAAAAAGGAGAGAAGGAAGCCATGAAAGCCGCGCGAGAGCTAAAAAAGAAAGGAGGAGTTGATATTATTATATCTTCGCCCTTCGCGCGTACTAAAGAAACCGCGGAGATTGTGGCGCGCGAGCTTGGCGCGAAAGTGATTTACGACAAGCGCGTCATGGAAGTGCAAACGGGTGACATGGAGGGCCACACGGAAAAAGAATTTCACGCGGCATATCCTTCAGCAACAAGGTTTACCACAGCTCCTCGCAAAGGGGAGACGCTGGTGCAATTGCAAAAGCGCATGCGCGGCGCAATTGAAGCGATTGATAAAAAATATAAGGGCAAGAGGATTCTAATTGTCAGCCACGGTGATCCGTTGTGGATTCTTGAGGGTATGATGAGCGGTTTAACGCAGGAAGAAATCGTGGGAGTAAAAGATAAAGGCAGAATTTTCAGATACCCGCAAGTTGGTACATTACAGCCGCTACATGTGGCATATTTTCCGTACAACAAAAAAGGCGAGCTTGATTTTCATCGTCCGTATGTTGATGCTGTAGAATTCCATTGTAATTCCTGTAATGCTTCAGGCAACACCATGCGCCGCGTGAAAGATTTGGTAGACGTGTGGTTTGATTCAGGGTCAATGCCATTTGCGCAGTACCATTTTCCTTTTGAAAATGGTACTGCGCCGCAGACACACGCAGACTTAACGCGGAAGGTCGCAGAAACGTTTCCGTATGTGTCTGCGGCGGGGTTAGCGTACCCCGCAGATTATATATGCGAAGCGGTAGACCAAACTCGCGGATGGTTCTACACGCTACTCGCGGTGTCAACAATTTTGGGCTATGAAGCGCCGTATAAAAATGTGATTTCCCTTTCGCATATACTTGATAAAAATGGACAGAAGATGTCCAAGTCCCGCGGCAATACCGTTGACCCTTGGGCTGTGATGGATAAATACGGCGCGGATGCTTTGCGCTGGTATATGTATACGGTAAATGATCCCGGAGATGTAAAGCGCTTTGACGAAAAAGACGTGCATGAGCGATACAACAAGTTTATCAGCACATTGTGGAATACACTGGTGTTTTTTCAGACGTACACAGATAAAAAGTTAAAAGTTAAAAGTCAAAAGCTAAAAATAACTACGAACCCTTCTTCGTCAATTCTTGATAAATGGATACTCGCACGTCTTGAGGAAACTACATCATTTGTTCAAAAAAGTTTAGATAATTACGCTGTTCCTGAAGCGGCGAGGGCTCTGGAAGCATTTGCGATGGAAGATGTTTCAAACTGGTATGTACGCCGTTCACGTCGCCGTTTCCAAAAACCGCAAACAGCGATGGAGAAAGATGAAGCCGTTGCGACGTTAAGAGTCGTTTTGGAGCAGGTGGCTTTACTAAGCGCGCCGTTCACGCCGTTTTTGTCGGAAGCGCTTTTTCAGGAATTAAAAACGGGCAAAAAAGCGGACAGCGTGCACTGGCAAGATTTTCCTATTACAGGAAAAGTACAAGCCGCTGATGCCAAGGTAATTGAAACAATGCAAACAGTGCGAGCGCTCGTAAAGGAAGGGCTACGTTTGCGCACCGAAGCAGGTATGCGCGTGCGCCAGCCGTTACAATCATTTGCAATTTTAGCCAAACTTGCAGGTGGATATTCAGAAGTTTTGAAAGATGAACTGAATGTTAAAGAGCTTGTGGTGCTTGCCCCGCTAGACGCTACGTCTTTTACGGGGAGCGAGAAAAAGGAAGAAGCGGGCTGGTATTGGGGCGAAGTAAACGGCGCTTCGGTTGGGCTTGATACAAATCTTACACCAGCGCTTGTAATTGAAGGTCTTGTAAAAGAAATGAACCGCCATATTCAAGATATGAGAAAAGATATTAAACTTACACCGCAAGAAAAAATTTCTGTAGTGTATATGCTTCCGTTAACGCAGCGCGGCGCATTTGCGGCGTGGAATGAAACAATATCTCGTGATACTTCAGCGCGCCAAGTTAGCGAAGTACAGGAAACGCAAAAAGTTGACGCAGAATCAACTTTCTCAATGGAAGGTGGGGAAGTATGGGTTGGAATTAGGAAAGCATAGCTTGTATGCTTCGCACTAAAGCCATCGCGCTTTCCATACGCCCATACAAAGAAAGAGACGAGCTCTGCTCTTTTTTTACCAAAGAGTTTGGTAGGCGTACGATTGTGGCGCGCGGTACAAAAAAGCCCCTCTCCAAACTTGGTCCTTTCTTGCACGGCGTTGCCATTCTTGATTGTGGGTTTGTGGAAGGGAAGAATTATCCCGTACTCACAAGCATAGATACGTTGTATGATGGAGGTGGAAACTCATCAGCACATCCTCTTACTCCTTATTCCTTAGCGATGCTGGACTTGTGCGACTGGCTGCTGTATGAAGAGCAGCAGGACGAAGGACTATGGAACATGCTGCTCGGGGTGGTTGTACAAACAAAAGAATATACCGGCACCGCGGCAGAGAGTGTCTACGAGCAATGGTTGTGGCAGCTTTTGGAGATTCTGGGGGTTGCGGATCGGCAACCCATTGCAAGCCATACGCGCGAATCTTTAGCAAGTATATTTGTTGAACAATGGGGAAAGAATCCGTTTTTTAATAGATAAAAAATTGAAAACGAAAAATGAAAAACTACAAAGAAAAATTTAAAATGAGTTTCATCTGTATTCGTTGTCTTGGTCGCAGGAAGTAATTTTTGATTTTACATTTTGGTTTTTCATTTTACATTTTCAGTTTTTATATTTTAAGTATGTCTTTTGTGAAAAACATTCGTTGGTGGCAGGCGGCGCTTTTTGTGGTTTTAGGCAGTTTAAGCATTGCCGTTTTTGCATGGCTGCAACGTTCAACTTTTTCTTCGCAAGACGTGCATATTGTCATAGAAGGCGTGGATCAAATTTCAGCAGGAAAAGAAATAACATTGCATATTGGCATTGATAATCAAACTAACATTGATCTCTCATCAGCACAGCTTACTATTGATCTTCCATATTCTTTGCAAACAGCCGATGGCAAACGGTTTGGAGTATTTCGTTGGGATAAGGTTGAAGCAGGCAAAAAGCTGACACAAGATTTTGTAGTAGTTGCGCAAATTCAAGGAGGGCAAGGACCATTGCGCGCGCGCCTTGATTACGCGCCAAAAGGATTTACCGGAAGATTTGTTTCAAATTTCGAGGTTAAGATAGAACCTTCCGCCTTTGGAATAACGTCTGTATTTGATATTTCCACAAGCGCGGTACCCGGGCAGGAAATTGAGGGTACTCTTTATATTATTCCCACCGACCAGCTGGCTTTTGATACTCTGTGGCTGCAATTTGCGCCGCCAGACGATTTTTTTGTTGAGGAAACGAGCCCTGCTGTTGATAACAGCATGCGCTGGCAAATTAAAAATATCGTGAAGGGCAAAGAGTATTCATTTCGTTTTCGCGGCATAGTGCGCGGCACGGAAGGAGAAGAAAAACTTTTCCGCGTGAGCGTGGGATCTGTCAAGAATAGTGAATTCGTAGCACTCACTGATATTGACGCGACGGTCGGGTTAAGCACGGGTCCTCTTCGCATTGAGCAACAAGTACAGGGAGCAGCGGATGGTATTGTGTATCCAGGCGATCAGATTACAGTTACCCTTAATTATCAGAACGCAAGCGATACCCCGATCAACAACACAACCATCGAGGTATTTTTAAGTGGTATGGCATTTGATTATACGCGCCTTTCATCAACCGATGGAGTGTTTGATGCTCGCACGCACACTGTAATTTGGAACAAGACGAATTTACCCACGCTTCAGACGCTTGGCTCAGGCGAAAAAGGGCGTGTAAGTTTTAGTATTTATATAAAAGAAGGATTGCAACCAGCAAATGCTAAAGATATAAACTATGCTATCTCAAGCCGAGCTCGTATTTCATCACCCCAACAATCGTTGGCACTCGGCGGCGTTGCGTTTGAAGACGAGAAAATTACGATGATGCGCGTAGCGTCCGTAATGTCTGTAAGCGCGCAAGCATTTCGCCGATTAAGCAACATGGTAAACACTGGCCCCATACCTCCTGTCGTAGGGCAAGAGACAACTTATACTATAGTTTGGCAAATAAAGAATACCACTAATGATATTTCTTCAACTCAAGTGCAGGCAATTCTTCCGCAACAGGTAAGCTGGAAAAATGTTGTCGATCCATCTGATTCGAGATTGGTTTATAACCCGGATACGCATACAGTTACCTGGGACGTAGGAACAGTTTCTGCGGGTACTGGAAGTATTTTTCCCGTAGCGCAAGTGCGTTTTCAGATTAGCTTAGTACCGACGAGCGACGAAGTGGGGCACGCGGCAATATTAATGCATGGCATCAGGGCAATCGGCACGGACTCATTTACGCAAAAAAATATAGAGGTGACTGCGAATTCTCTTGATACAACACTGCCCGATGACCAGGCAAACGCGGGAGGAGGGATGGTGCAGTAGTGCCGTTTTTGATGAAAAAACGGCACTCGCGGAACAACGCAGACTAAACGCAGAAAGACGCGGAAGGTTAACAATTAGATTAGTTGAGCAATAGCGTAAAAGTTATATACTAATATAGGTGGACGAAAAGGAGGCATATAGAATGCTTATGTATTGCATTGACTGCGGCTACAAGGAAGATCGCGTCCATTTTATTAGGGATGAAGAATCTATGGAGCGCAGATGCCCAAGCTGCAAAGGTATAAATTGTTTTCCGGAAAGCGAAGTTGCTTGGTGCGATAATTGCTGCGAATTTCCTGTTGTCCGCCCCGTTAGAGATAAGCCGCCCCAAGGTGACTGCCGCCACTCCGAAGGAGGGCGGATCTCTAACGGGGCGCGCGAGGGTCTGTGGTGTAAGAAGTGCGTGTCGCAAGATAACGATCCCAACAGGTTCACTGTTTCCTAGTTCTTTGAAGTAGTGATCCGCCCAAGGCGGACCACTTTTCTTTTCACCTAATTTCTTCTACGATAAATACATGAAAACAGATAAAAAAAATGATCTACTAGAAAAAGTGTTGTCTCTCGCAAAGCGCCGTGGTTTTGTGTTTCCCGGCTCTGACATTTACGGCGGCCTCGCAAATTCATGGGATTACGGGCCTCTTGGCGTGGAGCTAAAGAATAATATTAAGCAGGAGTGGTGGAAGCGCTTTGTACAACACAGAGCAGATGTGGTTGGCATTGATGCCGCACTTTTAATGAATCCAAAAGTTTGGGAGGCAAGCGGTCACCTTAAAAATTTTTCAGATCCCCTGGTTGAATGCAAAAGATGCCATAAAAGATTTCGCGCCGACGCATTTCCCAATGAAGAAATTTTAAAACATCAGGAAACACACCTCGGTGTCGTTACGACTTATGAATTAATAAAACAAGATTTTACAGAAAAAAAAGATTTTAATTTAATGTTGAAGACGTATTTAGGCCCTGCCGAGGAACAAGCCAATATTGTTTATTTTCGTCCAGAGACAGCCCAGGCCATGTTCGTAAATTTTAAAAATATTCTTGACACCAATCGTATTAAGCTTCCTTTTGGTATAGCTCAACAAGGAAAAGCATTTCGTAATGAGATTACTCCAGGAAATTTCATATTCAGAATGAGGGAGTTTGAGCAGATGGAAATTGAATACTTTGTGAAGGAATCAGAATGGGAAAAATATTTTGAACATTGGTTGGGAGAAATGAAAAGGTGGCTGAAAGACTTAGGGGTGTCAGATAGCAAGCTTCACTACGTCGATATCCCAGACGGAGAGCGCGCTCATTATTCAAAGAGAACTGTGGATGTTGAGTACGAGTATCCTTTTGGGCAGAAGGAATTGTACGGACTGGCATATAGAGGAGACTTTGATTTAAAAAATCACATGGAAGCAAGCGGGCAAGATTTAAGATATACAGACACTGAAACGAATGAAAGGTTTCTTCCGCATGTTATTGAACCTACTTGGGGAGTAGATCGCTCGGTGCTAGTCGCAATGCTTGAGGCGTACCATGAAGATGACATCGCCACGCCGAAGCTGCAAGCGGAGGCGGGAGCTCCGACTTCCGAAAAAGGTGAGACCGAAACCCGCGTTGTAATGAAGTTCCCTTATTGGATGGCGCCGGTGAAAGTAGCCGTGTTTCCGCTAGTAAAAAATAAAGAAGAAATAGTCAAAAAAGCTCGCGAAGTATTTGAAATTGTGCTAGCACAATTTCCAGCGCAGTATGACGAGTCGGGCGCGGTGGGCAGGAGATATCGCAGGCAGGATGAAATCGGCACGCCGCTATGCGTGACAATTGATTTTGATACATTGCAGGATAATGCGGTAACCGTTCGCGATCGTGATACAATGGAGCAAAAAAGGATTAAGTTCGAAGAACTTGTCAGCTATATTGCAAGTAAGCTAGTATAACTATAAGGATAGTTTTATAAAAAAGAAACGCCCCGCCAGTTATAACCGGCGGGGCTTGTGTTTTGCCCTCTACCCCCTCGGCGAGGGGATTTGGGGCAACGAGCTTTCCACGAAGCTCAACGTGAGCATCGTGGGCGGCTGCGCCGCGGCGTTGCGCGCAGCCATGAGCTGTACGACGACGTACAGCTCAGACTTTGCCGGAACAACCATGGGCCCTACCTGAGTAGGCCATGGTTCCGGCGGGATGGGTAGGGGGGCGGGCATTTCCGCCGCAATTGTAGCGCCCTGCGCCACAATCATGGCGAAGCCGCCCGGGTGCTCAAGCGTTATTGAGAACGTTTGAGCGCTATTTGTGGTATTCACGACGAAGTACACCCCCGTCGCGATAATTTCGCCAGGCACTACCTCGGACCTGGCTTTTCCCATGTTGCCCTTGACCAAGAGGCCAAGGGCCGGGGAGACGATGATTGCCACTGGCCCCACCCTTTCGGAGTGGAGCACCGAACCCCCAGCGGCGTACGTGCCGTACGCCGTGCTGGCGAAAATCACCGCCAGCACGGCCACCAAGGTGGCCGCCACCGAGAAAAATTTTTTAAAAAACCGCTTCACGCCAGACTCCTTTCTCGCCACGCCTTTCCGCGCGGCCGATATAAACGACTAAAACGATTGTGTGCTATTATATCTCTTTATCAATATTTGTCAAGAGATTGTCAAAAAATCAATAATATTGTAAAGTATAATATTCTTTAACAAAGGCATCGAAAGGCGGATTTCGCGTATAGCAAAATCGGCATATATTGGGCAAGGAGGACATTGTGGCAGGATCAAGGGTCTATATTGATCCAAGAGGCGGACTACAGAATGTCGGCGAACGTAATTGTTATGCAATAGTGTTCGAACACGATGGTATTAAGGAAGCAATTCTGCTGGATTGCGGTCAAAAGATTCCCTCAGGTGAAAGCGATAGAGACAATTTGGGGCCAGAATACTTTCCTAACTTTGATGATTTAATAAAGCAGGGCATTCGCGTACGTGCCATTTTCATATCGCATGGCCATATTGATCACGTCGGCGGTGTGAAATGGTTTTTGGAGAATTACAGCTCGCTTTGTTCAGATGATTTTCGCGTATATGGCAGCGCGTTTACTCTAGGGGTTCTACGCAAGATCGTTTATAAGTACGACGAACCCCAATCGCCCCTCTGGAAGTTCGTTACTCTGCAGACGGGAACCGTTGTTAGAAAGGGTTTGTTTTCTGCCCAGATGTTTCCGGTTAACCACAGTATTCCCGGCGCAATGGGGATTCATGTTTCTGTTGCCGGTAAAAATATTTTGTACCTGGGAGACTGGAAGCGCAGAGGCCCTGGCGATTCCGAAGCTGTTTTTATGGATAAAATGGAGCGGTACGGGGTCGACGGGGTAGATGCTCTTTTGCTGGACTCAACCAATGCCGATGAGGATGGCGCCACGTTATCCGAAGAGGTAGCCACATCGGCAATTATTGAGACTATAAACAGACACAACAATGCTCGCGTGCTGATTGCGACATTCTCGTCTCATATGCATAGAATTACAGCGATTGTTGAAGCGGCGCGCAGGGCAAATCGTCCAGTGTTTTTGGCAGGCAGAAGCTTGATTAACTATTCTTATATCGCGCAGCTGCAAGGGGTGCATTTCTTTCGTCGCGATATCAATGATGACTATTATCCTTTGTTGCCATCCAACGCTGTTATTCTGTGCACGGGAGTTCAGGCCGAGCCGCACAGCTTTTTGCCAAGGATGCTTGCGGGCGAGATATATGGCATGGCTTGGAACAAAGAGCGTGACGTCGTGATTATCGCGGCGAGCACGATTCCCAAAGAAGATATTTTGGCACGTGTGCCGAAAATGATAGGAGAGCTTTCTAAAATTGTTCAAACAATTTATCTGGCACGGGATGTGGTGACAGACGAAGAGCCGGAAAATGCAATTCGCGGAATGTATCACGTGTCTGGACACGGCATGCGAGATGATAGCGCGGCAGTGCTCAAGGTAGTGCGGCCTCGGCTGCTTATTCCGGTGCACGGCGACGCGCAGAGGCGGGCGTTGATGCAGAGCCTTGCCCCGCACGGAACGACGACCGTCCTTGCCTCGGAGCGCCAAGAGGTTGAAATTTAATTCTATACAATGTCGTTAACACGGCAAAGCTCCACCTCCGCAACCGCGGAATGGGGCTTTTGTTTTTAGTTTTTTCTGTTACAATGAAGCCAGAATATGGGATAAATTAAAAATTAAAAGTCAAAAATTAAAAGTTAACGCCGTGGTGCTGTAATTTTGACTTTTGACTTTTAAATTTTAATTTTTTATACATGCTTATTCCATTCACCAAATCCACACTTCCAAACGGCGTGCGTGTTATTTTTGCGCCGTTAACACATACACGGGCGGTTTCAGTTCTTGTTCTTTTTAAGACTGGTTCAAAATACGAAACAAAGCGCATCAATGGCATTTCACATTACCTGGAGCATATGTTTTTTAAGGGTACCAAAAAGCGTCCGGACAAGAGGCAAATAGCGGAATTGCTTGATGGCGTTGGCGCGGAGTTTAATGCGTTTACATCAGACGAATCAACCGGTTATTATGTGAAAGTTGAGCGCACGCACACGTCTCTTGCGCTTGATGTTGTGTCTGATATTTTACTCAACTCCATGTTTCCACAAAACGAAATGGCGCGGGAAAAAAATGTTATCATTGAAGAAATTAATATGATCGCAGATACGCCAATGCGCCAAGTGCACGAATACTGGGAGGAGCTTTTGTATGGCGATCAGCCAGCTGGTCGGCCTGTAGCAGGTACGCGAGATGGTGTGAAAAAAATTACTAGAAACGATCTCGTTTCGTATTTTGAGAAACAATATCGCAGCGAAAGTATGGTTGTTTGCATCGCCGGTAATTTTCCGCAAGAAAAAATACACGATGAAATTAAAAAGCGTTTTGCCGCAATGCGTAAGGGAATAGCGCAAGACAAGCAACCCGTGGTGGAAAATCAGCACGGGGCGCAAGTATATTTGGCATCAAGTAAAACCGGTCAATCGCACATCCTGCTCGGGGTTCGAACATTTCCGCTTTCCGATACTCGCAAATATGCGCTCTCTGTTCTCTCTACTATTTTGGGGGGCGGTATGAGCTCGCGTCTTTTCCTTTCTGTTCGTGAGGATAAGGGGCTTGTCTATTACATACGCACTCAATCAGAGATGACAACCGACACGGGATATATGAACACCGCGGCTGGAGTTGATAGCGCTCGGCTTGAGCTCGCGATAAAAGCGATTATGAAAGAATATCGTGATATAAAGAATAAAGGGGTAACTGCGGCGGAATTAAAAAAAGCAAAGAGTTCATTGCGCGGTAGGATGCTCATCGGCCTTGAAGAGACTGATGATATTGCTTCGTTTCTTGCAGGGCAAGAGTTGCTGGAAAACGAAATACGCGACCCAGAAGAAGAAATGGATTTCATTGATAAGGTTAAGGCATCAGAAGTACAGCAGGTGGCAAAAGATATTTTTACGGAAGATAAAATAAATCTAGTGGTACTTGGACCGCACGACCATAGTGATAAAGAGAAGCTAACTAAAATAATTTCGTTTTAATAAATTAACAAAATAGTATGGTCGAAGAGCGAAGTATAAACGTATCTACAAGTACGATTCTGCGAATATTGCTCGTGGCTGTTTTAACGTATTTGATTGTGGTTTTATGGCAGCCGCTCGCCAGTTTATTTTTTGCGGTGATTATCGCCTCTGCCTTGGAGCCGATGATTTTATGGTTTGAGAAAAGACGCATATATCGTCGCATTTCTGTGCCATTCATTTATTTGATTCTGGTAGCGATTCTTGTTCTTTTATTTTCCTTCGTAATTCCAACCGTATTTTTTGAAACACGCGATTTGACGCTTGATTTTCCTCATCGTTTTGAACAACTGCGTCAAAGTATCAGCGATTTTATAGGTTTTGAGGCATTTCCAGCATTTACGACTGGCTCGGACGTGATTACGGCAATTCAGGTAAAGCTTGGCCTTGGAGCAGGGGATATTTTTTCCTTTGCCATGGCAATTTTTGGCGGCGCGTTGACATTCTTCCTTACTATTGTTATTTCTTTTTATTTAGCATTGCAAGAAAAAGGCGTAGAGCAGTTATTACTCGCGGTAACGCCAAGAGATCATCAGGAATATATTTCAGATTTATGGCAGCGTGTACAAAAAAAATTGAGTCGTTGGGTTGGCGCTCAATTTATTCTAATATTATTTATTACCGTAACTCTGTTCCCGATATTTTGGGCGATGGGAGTTAAGTACGCGCTTGTTATCGTGATTATCGCCTCTTTGCTTGAGGTTATTCCGGTGCTTGGTCCGGTAGTTGCGGGCATTATTATTCTATTGTTTGTTCTTATACAGTCTCCAGCGCTAGCCTTAATGGCACTGCTTGTATATACCGCGATTCAACAAGTGCAGCAGCATTTTATTGTGCCGGCGGTGCTTTCTCGCGCTATCGGTCTTAATCCTGTAATTATTATTATGTTGCTGTTAGCCGGTGGTACCCTGCTTGGATTTTGGGGGGCACTGCTTGCAATTCCTTTCGGCACGGCAGTGGCGGAAGTCTTGGCAGACATAAAAAGAAGATAAAATTTAAAGTGAAAAATGAAAAATTTAGGTGCCGCGTTGCGGCATATCTAATCCAGCTTGTCCCGCGGAACAAGCTGGATGCCACACTTTTACATTTTTCATTTTCAGTTTTTCATTTCAAAAAACTATTGCTGCAATGGCCAAAACTGCCGTTAAAATTTGTAAGCCGATTTTCCACAAATAGGGAAGTTGGCTTGTTTTTTTATCATAGTGTGCCAATTGATGAAAATTATTGTGCGCTTTAAGATAAGTTGAGTTTGGAAAGATGAAATAAAGCACTGTCATGCCGTCTGGCAAAACTCCAGCCACACCCCCGGCAAATGCTAAAATAGGCGAGTATCCGAAAAACATTGCCATTCCCACGGCAACCGCGATGCCTGCGCCACCATCAATAATAATGCGCGCGGCAGTCGGTAGACCCGCGCGAAACTCACCGCGAAAGATTTTGTGCAGGGGCGATATGGAGTATTCGGCATGGGGGATGCTGTCTAAGATATAGTGAGCGCCTACTGCAAGAATAAGTCCAGCAACTGGATTGGGGCTTTGCAGCGCTATGGCGGTGCCCGCGAGTATATGGGGAGCAAGTATCATATATGATAATATAGATTTATGGGAGTATTATATATCGTCGCAACGCCAATTGGAAATCTTGAGGACATAACGCTTCGCGCCCTTCGCGTTTTGAAAGAGGTTGATCTTGTGCTGTGTGAAGATACTAGGGTGACTAAAAAATTGATGGATCATTTTGCAATCTCAAAACCATTGATGAGCTATCATCAGCACTCTCGTTTAAATAAAGTAGAGGAGATTATATCTCGCCTCAAGCAGGGAGCGGTATTAGCGCTGGTGTCGGACGCAGGCACGCCGGGGTTGAGCGACCCGGGCAATATGTTGGTTAAAGAGGTTTCTTTGAATGTGTCAGAAGCGGCAATTATTCCCATTCCTGGCGCGAGCGCGGTGGCTGCGATTGCATCTGTAGCGGGTATTTCGATGGACAAATTTTCTTTTATGGGTTTTCCGCCTAACAAGAAAGGTCGCAAAACATTTTTTGCGAAAGTTGCTTCAAGCGATATTCCCGTGATACTCTACGAATCAAAGTATCGTATACTAAAGACGCTAGATGAAATTGTCAGTGCGTTTGAGGAAAAAGATATTGTGCCGTATTTTATAGTCGGTCGCGAGCTGACAAAACAATTTGAATCTATATATAGAGGTACGGCAGAAGATGTAAAGAATATGCTTACTCCGGGGCATTTGAAAGGTGAGTTTGTTGTTGTTATCTCTGCAAATAAACATGACTAAATACTATATCACGACGGCAATTGATTACGTTAATTCTTCGCCTCACATCGGCCACGCGCTGGAAAAAGTGCAGGCGGATGTCGCGGCGCGCTACCAACGACTTCAGGGCAAGGAAGTTTTTTTTGTGACGGGAACCGATGAGCATGGCGCCAAAATTGCTCGTTCAGCTAAAGCAAAAGGTGTTGGAGTTGAGGAGTTCGTAGAAGGAAACGTGAAGATATTTCAGGAATTATGGAAAGAACTGCGAGTATCTAATGATTATTTTATACGAACCACAGACCAGAAGCATCATTGGCCAGCGGTGGAAAAAGTTTGGCGTCAGCTAGAAAAAAACGGCGATCTCTACAAAAAAACATATGAGGGTTTGTATTGCGTTGGCCATGAAGCATTTATCACACAAAAAGATTTGGTAGATGGTAAATGCAGTTTGCACAAAAAAGAGCCGGAGAAAGTGCAAGAGGAAAATATTTTCTTCCGTCTTTCTAAATATAGCGAGCAGATAAAGCAGGCGATTGAAAAAAAAGAAATGCGCATTGTTCCGGATTCAGCCGAAAATGAAATGCTACGGTTAATTGAAGAAGGGCTGGAGGATATTAGCTTTTCTCGTCCGCGCAAGGATTTGCAGTGGGGCATACCAGTGCCGGGCGACAATACCCAAACAATTTATGTATGGGCGGACGCGCTAGTAAATTATATATCTGCTATTGGTTACGGCGATGAAGATGAAGAGCGCAGGATGTTTGCCAAATACTGGCCGGCGGACGTGCATGTAATTGGTAAAGACATCTTGCGTTTTCATGCTGCCATTTGGCCTGGTATACTCTTTTCACTCGGTTTGCCGTTGCCGAAAACTATTTTTGTACATGGGTTTATAAGCATGGGCGGCGAGAAGATGTCAAAAAGTTTGGGGAATGTTGTTGACCCGTTTGAACTTGTAAAAAAATACGGCGCGGACGCCACGCGCTACTATTTGATGCGCGAGATTCCGCCGACCCGTGACGGTGATTTTACTTACGAAAAATTCGCTGATCGCTACAGCGGTGATCTGGCAAAGGGGCTAGGCAATTTGGTTGCGCGTGTAGTTTCGCTTGGCGCAAAATATATCGAAGGCCCTATGCAGGGGATTAGGCCTCCGGAAACAGAGCAAGCGCTGGACGAGCAATGGCGTGAGTATCACGGCGCGATGGAAGAGTTTAGATTTGATGACGCGCTGAAGGCGGCATGGATACTTTTAAAATACGCTGACAAAAGAGTTGATTCAACAAAGCTTTGGGAGATATCGGAATCTCATCCCGATACATTTCGCGAAATAATCGGTGAGCTTTGTATTATCATCGCTACGGTGAGCTCTATGATTAGGCCTGTCATGCCCGGCACATCCTTCCTGATAGATCGTCAGCTTGGCATTGATGTAGAGAATATTGAAGAATGGAAGTTTTTGCTTAAAAAAGGCGAGGCGCTTTTTCCGAGAATTGATTAATGTTCATTGTAATGCGCGGTTGGTTTTTTGTTTTTGAAACCCAGACCCAAGCCTAGCCATTTCAAAAACAAAAAAACCAACCGCGCATTAGTATTTTTATGAGTCCAATACTTATAGACACTCATGGCCATGTGCAGTTTAATGCTTTTCGCGAAGACGGGCATGAGGTGGTAAAGAGAGCGCTCGCGGCTGGCACATGGATCGTGGCGCCCGGTTCGCAAATTGACACCTCAAAGCGGGCTATAAAATACGCGGAAGCGTATGACGAGGGAGTTTACGCCGCGGTTGGTTTACATCCCATTCATCTTGAAGAGACGCGCGTGGACGAAGCAGAGGTAGGCACGCAACCTACATTTCCGACACGCCACGAGCTCTTCGCGCGCGAAAATTACGAGCCCCTGTTTGCATCAAAGAAAGTTGTGGCAATCGGCGAAGTAGGATTGGACTATTGGCGACGTCCAAAAACAACAGGGAGGCGTATTGCTTATATGAATTTGCAGAAAGAAACGCTTATCGCGCAGCTTGATCTTGCGGCTGACCATAACTTGCCGGTGATCATACATTGCCGAGTAGCTTTCAATGACACGATTGAAATTTTAAAAAATCATCGCATTACGAACGCGATAAATCCGCCGGGAATAATTCATTCATACACCGGCAACGAAGAGCAACTTAATACTTTCATGGAGATGGGATATTACATCGGCTTAAATGGAATTATCTTTAAGCTTCCGCTTGACGAGGTTATAAAAAAAGCGCCGCTTGAGCGCATTGTGCTTGAAACAGATTCGCCATACCTTGCCCCTCCGCAGTCTTGGACGAAGGAGGGCCTCGCCCCGCCGAAGTCCCGTATGGGTGGGACGAAGGAGGGCCTCACGTCGCCTCAACTAGGCGATGCGCGCAACGAACCAATTAATGTGAAATATGTTGCCGAGCGCGTAGCGGAACTAAAGGGCATCTCTTTTGATGAAGTTGCAAGCCAGACTACTAGAAACGCGAGAGCAATATTTAGAATATAATTTGTAATAGAAAACTCCGTCAGATAGACTGACGGAGTTTTCTATTTATCCAATAAGGGTTGTAATCGGTGTGAACGCTTTGCGAAAATCTTCCGCAAGTCGTTTGTATGTAATTTTCCCTGCGTATGTATTTACCCCTTCGGCAAGCGAACTGTCGTGTTTGACCGCTTTTTCAATTCCTTTCTGAACAAGAAGCTTTACGTAAGGGAAGGTGCGGTCGGTGAGAGCGCGAGTGGCTGTGGCTGGCACGAGAGAAGGAATATTTGGAATGCCATAGTGTATAACATCGAACACGCGGAATGTGGCATTAGCATGAGTTGTCACGTGCGAGGTCTCGGCGCATCCTCCTTGGTCAATCGCCACATCTACAAATACAGAATCTTTTTTCATGGTTTTTACCATTGTCTTCGTGATAACCTTTGGCGCTTTTCCTCCTGGCACGAGTACAGCGCCTACAACCATATCCGCATCTTTAATGTATTTGGCTATAGTGGCTGGCGAAGATACCATAACTTGCACATTTATTGATTTCTCAAAATCTTTTTTAAGTTGCGTAACTTTATCAGGATTTTTTTCAAGAAGAATCGTGCGCGCTCCCATGCCGCTTGCAATCATAGTTGAGTATCGTCCTACAACGCCGCCACCAATAATAACTACAACTCCTGGCGCGACGTTGCTTGTGCCTGATAGCAACACGCCTTTGCCTTCGCCACGGTGCTTTTCAAGTAGACGCGCGCCAATTTGCGGCGCCAAGCGGCCGGTAATTTCACTCATAGGTTCAAGTAGAGGAAGCCTTCCTTCGGCAGTACGCACGGTGGCATAATCAATTCCAGTAATTCTTTTTTTTAGCAAAGTATCAAGAAGTTTTCCGGCCGCGGCAAGATGAAGATAGGTGAATACCGTCTGGCCCTGTTGCAAAAGCGAGTATTCTTTTTCCAGCGGTTCCTTGACCTTAACGATAAGTTCCGCTTTTTTATAAACTTCTTGCGCGCTCGGCTTAATCTGCGCGCCAGCCTTGCGGTACTCAACATCAGTGAAGCCCGAAAGAACACCGGCACCGCGCTCTACTAGGACAGAGTGTTTATTTTTAATGAGTTGGCCAACTTGGCTTGGTGTCATGCCGACACGCCCTTCATTTTCCTTTATTTCTTTTGGTACACCGACGATCATAATGAGAATGTGTCTGACTGGAAATTTACTTTCACGTCAGGCAGCGTATTAATAAAAAGTGGTTATATGGTAGCACTTAGTTTTTTGCAAAACAATCTTTACAAATTAGGAGTTGTTTAACATCGCTTAGTTAGAAGAATACGCCTTTTTATTTGACTGCCGCCCCTTATTGCCATAGAATGACGCCGAAAGTACTTTTCCATTTGAATAGAAAATCTTTAAAAAGAAAGGGTGTGGTTGTTATGCCCACTGCCGCCGTTGAACTGGAAGCCTTGGTGCGCAAGCATTATCCTTTTTCATTCCTTATTTTTCTTTTGCGTATTGGCGCAAGAGACGCCGATGTAAGAAAAAGATTTTTAGCATTTCTTGACGTACTGCCAAGCTTGCGGAGCAATGAGGAAATCGCGCGTTATTTTGACATGTATGTCGGCCCTGTGTTCGGTCGTTTGCCGTGGGTTGCGCGCATTGCCGCGCAGAAATATATTCCCGATAATTTGAAAGGAGCAATGCTGCGATGGTTTATAAAAACACAACTCGCGCCGCACTTCATTATCGAAAGCGAACGGCAGCTTCAACGATTTGCGCATCAATACAAACGCGAAGGAGCGAGTGTAGTAGTAGATTTGCTTGGCGAACAAGTAGTGTCTCTACGAGAAGCGGAGGCATATTTTGACAGCTATCTTGCGCTGATTCGTCATCCGCCGATATCTGCTAGCGAAGAACCCCTTCATGTCGCATTGAAGTTTTCTTCGCTTTATCCATATTTTAGTCCGGAAAATTATGATGAAAGCGTGCGCGTGGCGGGGGAGAGGTTTGCCGCACTTTTACGGGAAGCGCAAAAAAATAATGTGTTTCTTGTGGTTGACGCTGAGCATTATCAAGTATGCAGAATGAGCGAAGAGATATTCTTAAATACGATTTGCCAGCCAGAGTTTGCTAGCGTGGAAAATGTTGGCATTGCCCTGCAGGCGTACCGCAAAGATGCCACTAAGTCTGCTTGTAAATTCGTTGAAGCGGCAAAAACGCGAGGGTCTTCTTTTTTAATCCGATTGATTAAAGGGGCGTATTGGGATACCGAACTGATAGTCGCGCAGCAAAACGGATGGCCGTTTCCTCTTTTAGAGCGCAAGCAGGAAACCGACTATAATTTCAATAAATTGTGCGCTTATCTTCTTTGGCATTGTGAAGAAATCAGCCTTGCTTGCGGCACGCATAATCCCGCAAGCATCGCCTTTGCTGTACGGCAAGCACATGCTACAGCTTTATGCGTTCAAGGCGCGGTGGAGTTTCAGGTCCTCTACGGTCTTGGCGAGCCGGTTCGCAGGGCGCTTTGCGAGCTCGGGCTGCCGGTGCGTGTGTATATGCCTTATGGGAATATTCAAAAGGGCATGGCATATCTTGCGCGGCGGATTTTGGAAAATACGACAAACGAAGGATTCCTGTTGCGATTATTGGAATAACAGAAAGGAAAAAACAATGCGAAAGCAAAGTAAGCATCCTTTTGGGTTTGTAAACGAGCCAATGCTTGATTTTTCTCAACTAGAGACGCGCCTAGCTATTGATGAATCGCTTCGAGAAGTTCATGATTTGTATGGAAAAATTTACCCTTTAATTTTGGGAACGGAAGAGATGACTACCCGCGAGCTATTTCTGCGACCAAATCCCTCCTTTTTAAATGAGCGCGTTGGTTATGTATGCATGGGGGGAAAGGAAGACGTTGATCGCGCTATTCGCCTTGCGCATCGCGGACAGCCATTGTGGGGCGCAAAGACAATGCGAGAACGCGGCGATATTTTGCTGCGTGCCGCAGAGCTTATGCGTCAAAAAAGAATGTTTTTCATCGCGCTTATGATGATTGAAGTGGGAAAGGGCCGCGGCGACGCGGACGGCGAAGTTGCGGAAGCTATTGAATTTCTTGACTATTATGGTCGTTGCGCTCCGTGGCTGCAGCACATCGCGCAAAGCACCGTGGTGCAGGTTGCGGGCGAAGAAAATACTTGGGAATATTTACCTCTTGGAGTTGGAGCATCTATTCAGCCATGGAATTTCCCTCTTTCTTTGTCGGTGGGCCCCACTGCCGCGGCTCTTGTGATGGGTAACGCGGTAATATACAAACCAGCCAGCCATTCAGCCATCACCGGATACTATATGGTTAAGCTTTTGCGGGAAGCTGGAGTGCCGCCCGATGCGCTTCATTATCTTCCTTGTCCGGGAAGCACTGTAGGAAATTATCTTATTAGCCATTTCGGGATAGATTTTGTGGCATTCACGGGATCAGAAGAAGTGGGAAATGATATGGAATATGCTTTTGCGCTTTGCAATAATAATACTCGCGCCCTGCCTCCTCATCAGCAGCATAAAAAGAAGGTAGCAGTAATTGAAATGGGCGGCAAGGGATTTATTATTGTTGATTCTGACGCGGACATTGATGAGGCCGTGGTGGGCGTAAGCAACTCCGCGTTTAGTTTTCAGGGGCAGAAGTGTTCCGCATGTACGCGCGTTATTGTGATAGACGATGTCTATGATGAATTTGTTCGCCGGCTGAGCGAGCGCGTGGCAAGTATTACTATTGGTTCTCCCGAAAATGCTAAAAACATGATGGGTCCGATGGTGAGCCGCGAACATTATGATAATGTGCGTAAGTACATGGAGCTTGCCGAACGGGAAGGGACGGTTCTTGCGCGTGGCACTGTATCGGAAGAATTGAAAAATCAAGGTTATTTTCTTCCTCCAATGTTGGTGGGCAACGTGCATAAAGATGCACGCATTGCCCAGGAAGAAATTTTTGGGCCGGTATTGGCAGTATTTCGCGCCAAGACATTTGCTGAGGCAATTGATTTGGCAAACTATACTAAGTACGGTTTAACTGGCGGGGTGTATTCACGCGATCCCCAGCATCTTGCTCTGGCAAGACAAGCGCTGCAAGTCGGAAATCTATACATTAATAGAAAGATTACCGGCGCAGTCGTTGGCTGCCAACCATTTGGCGGCATGAAGATGTCTGGCAATGGCACTAAAGCCGGCGGCTGGGATTATTTGCTTAACTTTGCAACGCGTAAAGCAATTTGTGAAAACACTGTGCGGCGTGGTGTTGCGGTAAAGTAATTTAAATTTTTTAAATAGTAAAAGCCCTCGTGAGACACGGGGGCTTTTCATATTGAGAGACTCAACAAATGATGGTGAGAAAAAGAACTTACGCCTCCAAGGGGCAGGCGTTACTTCCTGGCTCCCATGCCAGCACTATGACGCAGTTTTATTTGCATCATGATTGCATCGTAACGCCGCAAGCACGGATTGTCAATTTAATTCATGTGGATATCTTGGGATGGGTACGAAAAGCGAGAGATTGCGTTGAGCGATATGGCACTCGCCATAATCATCAATTTGCTCACGGGGTTTTGAGGGCTGCTGTCATTGTTGTTAATCTCATCATGGTGTTTTTCGTAGAGTCGCTGCCACAAGTCCGTGCAAGGGTGAATGTGGCATCCATCGATATCTATGCCGCCGCAGTCGAAAATATGTTTAAATGCGGCGACGATTTCAGTTTCCCCCATTCTTTTTTCTTGTTCGTTTAGAGAAAGAGCGAGAAAAGAAGAAATTTTGCTTCGCGAAGGCGCGCAGTGCATTGTAGCCAGACGAATGAGCTCGGCGCGATCTTCTATCACAGTGGTCCTCCTCGTACTTAAGTAAACGTTACTGATTATTTTATTTAAACATATACCTCTAGCTGGGTCAATATCACCAAAAGTGTTTTTTTCTTTTACAATATACGATATGAAAGAATACAATCCTATAGAAATTGAAAAAAGGTGGCGCGAGAAATGGGAAGGCGAAAATCGTTGGCACGTTGATATGAACAAAGCAGAGCGTCCTTATTATAACTTAATGATGTTCCCGTATCCGTCTGCCGAAGGACTGCACATTGGTAATGTGTACGCATTCACCGGCGCCGATATTCACGGACGTTACCAGCGCATGCGCGGCAATGATGTTTTTGAACCGATGGGCTTTGATGCTTTTGGCATTCACTCTGAAAACTTCGCGATCAAGAAAGGACTTCATCCGCGAGATCTTACAGAAAAAAATGTTAATAATTTTCGCGATCAGCTCAAAAAAATGGGCGCGTTATTCGATTGGACGCACGAAGTGGACACCAGCAAGCCGGAATATTACAAATGGACGCAATGGCTTTTCTTGCAGTTATATAAAAATGGTTTGGCGTATAAATCAAAAGCCGCGGTGGATTGGTGCCCAGGATGCAAAACCGTTTTGGCAGATGAGCAAGTGATAGGCGGGAAGTGCGAGCGATGCGATAGTGTTGTAGTGCAGCGAGAGCTTGAGCAATGGTTTTTTAAAATTACTGATTACGCGGAAAGATTATTGAAGAATCTTGAAATAATTGATTGGAGCGAGTCCGTAAAATTAATACAAAAAAACTGGATAGGTCGGAGTGATGGAGCTGAAATAGAATTTAGAATACAGAATACAGAATACAGAATTAAGGTATTCACCACACGGCCCGACACTTTATTCGGCGCTACTTATGTGGTTCTGGCGCCGGAGCATGACTTGGTGCAAGAGCTAAAAAACAATATAGAAAATTGGAGTGAGGTTGATGCCTATATTAAGGCAACACAAGGAAAGAGTGAATTAGAGCGTATGGAGGTGCAGAAAGAAAAAACTGGTGTTGAGCTGAAGGGAGTGAGGGCTATAAATCCCGCGACAAAAGAAGAGGTTCCCGTGTGGATTGCAGACTATGTTTTAAAGACCTATGGAACGGGCGCCATTATGGCAGTGCCAGCGCATGACCAGCGAGATTTCGAATTTGCTAAAGAGCATAACTTGCCAGTGGTAATGGTAATTTGTCCTAATTATCCCGCGGAAATATGCCCTGTGTTGGACGAGGCATACGAAGGAGAGGGAAAGCTAGTCGCTTCAGGAAAGTTTAACGGCATGACGATAGAGGAAGCTAAAAGCGCTATTACAGAATATGTCGGCGGTGTAAAGAAAATAAATTATCATTTGCGCGACTGGCTCATTTCACGCCAGCGTTATTGGGGGCCGCCAATTCCAATTATTTATTGCCCTAAATGCGCCCTTCAAGATCCTTCAGGGCAGGGCATCGTCCCAGTTCCGGAAAAAGACTTGCCTGTGCTTTTGCCGTACGTTGAAAATTTCCATCCGACTGGTACTGACGAGTCTCCGCTTGCGACAGTGGAAGAATTTGTGAACACCACGTGCCCAAAGTGCGGCGGCGCGGCAAAACGCGAAACTGACGTGTCGGATACTTTTTTGGATTCAGCTTGGTACTTTCTACGTTATCCTTCGACTCGCTCCGCTCGCTCAGGACAAGTCCCTTTTGAATCAGAAATCACAAAGAAGTGGCTTCCAGTAAATATGTATATCGGCGGGAAAGAACATTCTGTGCTTCATTTGCTATATGCAAGATTTATTACGATGGCGTTACATGACATTGGCGTTTTAGATTTTTCCGCTCAAGGCGGAGAGCCGTTTACCAAATTCCGCGCAAATGGACTTCTAATTAAAGATGGCAATAAAATGAGCAAGTCTAGAGGCAATGTTGTTAATCCAGATGAGTATTTTGCTTCATATGGAGTTGATGTAACTCGTATGTACTTAATGTTCCTCGCGCCATTTCAAGACGGGGGTGACTGGCGTGATGAAGGAGTTCGCGGCATTTCGCGTTTTGCAAAACGAGCGTGGCAACTCGCGGAGGGTCTGACCCTCCGCGGAGGGTCAGACCCTCCTGCTGCTGATATTGATATGGAGCGTATAAGGCATAAGACCATTAAGCGCGTTACGCAAGATATTGAAAAATTGCAGTATAACACGGCGATTTCCGCGCTGATGGAATACGTCAATGCAATATCAAATCTCAAAATTCAAAGCTCAAAACAATTGGAAACTTTGATAGTTTTATTGGCACCATTTGCGCCGCATTTGGCAGAGGAGCTTTGGCAGGCAACAAATCACGATGACAGTGTGCACGATCAGTCGTGGCCAACATACGATGAAGCTATGTTGAAAAAAGAGATTATCACCTTGCCGGTGCAGATAAATGGCAAAATGCGAGGCATTGTTGAAGTTGCGGCAGACGTGACAGAAGATGATATTAAGAATACTATTATTCATGTAGATTTTGTTGAAAAATGGCTGGCTGGGAAAGAAGTAAAAAAATGGATTATTGTGCCCGGAAGATTAGTTAATATTATAGTTATTTAATAATCATAGAGGAGGTAAGAAATGCAAAATAACGCTGAGTTTTTGCAGATGTTAAGGGAGGCTGTTCACGAATTTGTTACAAGAGAAGTTGTGCCTTACGGTTATAAGGTTGGGGAGCCGCTGGGAGAGTTTCCGGCCGCTCATCTTAAAAAACTTTTTGATCTCGGAGTGGGCAGCTTGGTCATTCCTGAAAAATATGGTGGCGGGGGAGCAAGTACCGAGGCAACATCAATTGTCGCGCGAGAGCTTGCGTACGGCTGGCCGAGCTTGCATCTGGTGTGGAGCGCTAATAACTCTCTGGCGGCGTATCCGCTGGTTGAATTTGGCACAGACCAGCAAAAACAAAAGTACCTGCCCTATTTAGCTCGTGGAGAAATGTTTGGTTGTTTTGCTCTGACTGAAACAAATGCCGGTTCTGACGCCGCCTCTTTGCAAACGAAAGCAGTTTGGAAACCGCAGCGCAAGGGTTCTAGCAAGGGCGTATGGGTCTTGAATGGATCAAAGATATTCATTACTAATCCTTTGAACGCGTCTATCGCGATTGTATTTGCGCGAGTTGTGGGAGATTACAATCCTCGCCGGCGGCATAGCGGCATCACCGCGTTTATTCTGGATTCAAATGGACCCGGGCTTAAGAAAAAGGGCGTTCAGATTAGCAAAATTGAAAAATGGGGATTCTGCGCCGCGCCTTTCTGCGAAATTTTTTTCTCGGACGTAGAAATTTCAGAATACGATGTGCTTGGGAAAATCGGACAGGGTTTTAACATTGCGATGGAAACGCTGGGCAATGGACGTATTAACATTGCCGCGCAATCAGTCGGCATCGCGCGCCGCGCGCTTGATGAAGCAGTATCATACGCAAAAGCGCGCCAGCAGTTTGACCGCGCTCTGTTCGACAATCAGTCTGTTGCGCATGAACTTGCTCGGCTTCATGCTCAAATAGACGCGGCATGGGAATTGACCCTTTGCGCTTCACGCCTTAAAGACGCGGGAAAGCCATACGCGCAAAAATCATCCGAAGCAAAATGGTTTGCGTCTGAGATTGCCCTGCAAGCCGCGCTATACGCGTACCGGATTTATGGAGGCAATGGATACGCCGCGGATAGCGTGGTCATGCGCATCCTTCACGATGCGCTCGCAACAGTAACGTATGAAGGCGCGTCTAATATTCAACTCGAAGTTATTTCTAAAAATCTATAAACATTAACCCTCGCAGATTTGCGAGGGTTTTTTAATTAGAGTCAGAAACCGCCGGCTTTAGCCGGCGTGCGCGTTTTTTGATGTACTTAAGTTCCTCGCAGGAGGGTCGGTCCGTCCTGCGCGCCATCCTCAACCTAAAGTTATCCACACCCTACCCATCGCAGGGGGGGGGGGGGGGATTCATGATATACTATATTCATAGGTCTGCCAGTTTATATTCTTATTCATTAAACTA
>JACPHP010000008.1 GCA_016188605.1 Candidatus Spechtbacteria bacterium
ACTGGGATCACTAATGTTATGAAAAGCAGTGTGCCTCTTGCTAGTATGCCAGTCGGGTGCACGGCTGCGGCAAATTTCAAGAGTGCTTCAGATGGCACAAGTGCTGCTAGCACTGCCTGTGATTCCGCGACCATATACTGCATAAGAGGTACGGGAACATAAAATAAACGAAATTTAAAATGGTTGCTTTACTTCATTATGATAAATCAATTTAAAAAAATAAATTCAAGTAAAAAGGGTTTCACCCTCATAGAATTGCTTGTTGTTATCTCCATAATTGGTATTTTGGCAGGAGTTGTGCTTGTTTCTTTGAACGGCGCGAGGCGAAGCGCTCGTGATACTAAGCGCGTGTCTGATATGAAATCTACACAACTTGCCTTGGAGCTATATTACGCAACAAACAACAAATATCCTATAGCGGCAGCGGATGCAACCTGCGAAAACTTTTTAACAAATTTGCAGGGCTTAATTGGTCAGACATTTGATGACCCAAGCTCGGGTTCTAGCTATCAGTATGCGGTAGACGCAATAGCGAATCCGCAAAGTTATACAATCAAAGCAGTTTTAGAGGATACGGCCAATGCTGTCCTGTCTAGTTCCAATGACAAAGACGGCACGGCGAATGGTTGTACTTGCGATGATCCTGCGTACTGCTTGCAACCGTAACAACATCTAGTTATTAGGATTATTTATCAAGCCCCTAGCACCACTAGGGGCTTGTTTTGTGGAAGCCTGGCTTCCACAAAAATAATCTTTGGAGATGAATTTTAGATATGATATAATGAAAATATGAGTATTATTATCGCATCATTTATTTTCGGGCTTTTTGTGGGAAGTTTTGTGAATGTTGTCGTGCATCGCATGGACAGCGGCAAGCCGATTATCTTCGATCGCTCTCGTTGCCTAAACTGCGCGCGTGAGCTTTCATGGTATGAACTTATACCGCTTGTCAGTTTCGTTATTCAAAGAGCAAGATGCCGTTCGTGCAAAGAAAGAATATCATGGCAATATCCAATTATGGAGTTAGTAACAGGGATTCTCTTCGCATTCATTTTATGGCACACTCCTATCGCTCATGATTCTATTAGAATTGCATTGTATGTAGTATTTGAGTGGGCCATAGCATCAGGGCTATTGATAATATTTGTGTATGATTTAAAACATTATATTATTCCTGACAGTGTACTCGTTTTTCTAATTATTACTACTTTAATCGCTATTTTGTTTGGCGTTTGGAATCTAGAGTTTGTTTGGAAGTTGCCGTTTATTGGATGGTCTATCTCAGATATGGGACTAGTGCGCCACCTATCTGATATAAGATGGATAGCGGCGGCTACAGCGATTGTGTCGGGCGTGGTTGCGGCATTACCATTTGCGGCAATTTCTATTTTCTCTAAAGGAGAGTGGATGGGGCTGGGAGATCCGAAGTTAGTATTTTTTATGGGGCTTCTTTTGGGTCCGCAAAAGGTGCTTGTCGCGCTTTTTCTGTCGGTGATTATAGGCGCTGTTTTTGGACTCGTCCTCATTGCTTTGGGCAAAAAAAGCATGCAAAGCCAGATTCCATTTGGCCCTTTTTTGATAATAGGAACGGCGATGGCGAATTTTTGGGGAATGCTAATCTATTCATCATATATAAATTTATTTTTGGCAGTGTAGTGCCGTTATGGGCAATGTCTTTAACGGCACTCGTAGCCACCGCAGACTAAACGCGGAAATACGCGGAAGGTTCAAAAGTAGGTTAGCTAGGTATTAGTAATTTGTATGACCCAGCATAATCAGCAAACAGGATTTACTTTAATAGAATTGCTTATTGTTATAGCGATCACAGCAATTATTGTTATAATTACTATAGTAAATAGCCGCGAAGGAGATAAAATTTTGGCAGTGGATTTGTCTGCGCAGAGAATTGTTGCTGCGTTGCGCGAGGCGCAGAATGACGCGCTAGGCGGGAAAACAGTTGGCGGGAACCATCCCGCGGGAGGATTTGGAGTTCATATAAAAGAGGGGGAGCCTATATATATTTTTGCTGATATTAATCAGGATCATGTATATAATGATGGCGAAGAACAGCAGACTATAAATCTTGAGGAAAATGCCATACTGCAAACTGGGACTAATATGGATGTTTCGTTTGTTGCGCCGACGCCGGACGTGTACACAAATGGCGGCCCACTCGGCACTTTTTCTACAATAACAATAACTATTACAAGTTCTGATGGATCTTATACTCAAATTGTTAATGTAAACTACGTCGGCGCAATATGGGTGGAATATCTATGAATGTCAATAACTAAAGTCTAAAGTTTTAAAGTTTTTACATTAAATCATTTGGACTTTATTTATAATTTGACATTAAAGATTTGTTAGCTTTGATTATTGTCAAGTATTATTATGCAAAAGATTCATCATGGCCAATCCGGCTTCACCCTAATTGAAACACTGTTAGCTACGGCAATCTTAACTATTGCCATAGTCGGCGCTTTATCCTTAATAACGCAATCCACGACTTTAACTGGCAGTGTTCGTAATGAGCATATCGCCGCAAACTTAGCGCAGGAGGGAGTAGAGCTTGTGCAAAATATTCGCACCACAAACTGGGTTATTGACCAGCCTTGGAACACAGGTCTTATTGATGTCACAATCGGGGGAACGACAGATACGTTTATAACGGATCCTTCTGCGTCACCCGTTGTTCTTACATCGGCAACATGTGGCTCTATTACAACTAATTTATTTCAAAAAAGTACATACGGCATACCTATGTATGTTCATGATGATGCGGGTAGCGCAACGATTTTCTCACGATGTATTACGCTTACGGTCATGGATAATCCTGACGATCCTGGCAATCCACAGGCAAACTACATTCGCGTGCAAAGCACGGTTAATTGGGGAACCAGCCAGCTCACAGCGGAAGATCATCTTTATAACTGGAAATAATATATGGATATGCTTTCATTTATTTTTCGTCATCGCGCGCCTCGCAACTGTGGGGCGCGGCAATCTAGTCTCATCATACTAGGAACTAGATTGTTTCTCCGCCAAGGGCGGATCGCAATGACGTATAGGGGGTTGCGAAATGGATACACGCTCATCGAACTTTTATTGGGAGTTGCTATTTTTAGCATTGTGGCAGGGGTGGGCGCGATAGCGTTCATATCGGCTCTGCAAGCACAGCGCAATCTAATTGCAGAAAAAAATTTGAGCGATAGTACGCGTTTTGCGATTGAATATATGTCGCGACAAATGCGCCTTGCGCAAATTGATGCCACCGGTGTATGCGTTGTAGCTCCTAACAATACTTTTTTCCCCGACGCGCCGCCTGTAAGCAGCGACATATTATTTATTAATAGTAGTGGAAAATGTATAAAATTTTCTTCTGGCGCAAATAAGATTCAGATGTGGATGGATGGCACGGGTCCTATCGACTTAACATCAATTAGCGCAGTGCAAATTACCAACCTATCTTTTTTGGTGCAAGGCGGGGCGCAGAGTGACAGCCTTCAACCGCTCGTTACGATATCCATGACGGCGCAAGGGGTAGTAAAGGATGTTCCAACAGGAGTAATCGTGCCGATACAAACTACAGTGAGTGATCGTCCAATTGATGTACCGCAAAGTTAATTTTAATAATTCCTCGTACGTCATTGCGAGGAGTAGCAACGACGAAGCAATCTATTTGCGCGACTAACAGGATTGCTTCGCGCGGAGTTTACCTCGAGCTAAGCGAAGGGCTCGCAATGACGGATTGAATAATATTATGAGCAGTAATTCACAAAAAGGGCAAATTTTTATTATGGCGCTGTTGGTCAGCGCTAGTATCACAGCAATCGCATTAGGAATGTCTAGTATTATTTTATCTGGCGCGCAACAGGCGGGCGATGTCGGTCGTTATGTGCCGGCATTTTATGCGGCTGATGCCGGCGTTGAGCGAGCGCTTTATCGCTTGCGACAAAATGATAATCAAGTAAATTTTAATGACGGAGTTTTTGTAAACGGCGCGGCGTATGATGTTATTATCTCTACTCCCGGCAATGGCGAGTGCCCCGCTAGCATTGTAAATATCTGCATATTTTCCACGGGGTCGTTTGACGTTTTAAGTCGCAGAATTCAGGTATCATACTAGACTTGAATCTTGAAATTTATTTTAAATACGTCATTGTGGGCGTAATAAGCCATGCAAATAATGAATAAGGAAGAAGCTAAAAAACGCATAGAAAAGTTAAAAGAGGTGATTAATTATCATCGCTATTTGTATCACGTGCTTGATCGCGAAGAAATTTCTGACGCGGTTTTGGATTCGTTAAAACATGAACTTTACACCCTCGAGCAGGAGTACCCGGAGTTTATCACGCCGGATTCGCCTACTCAACGCGTTGGAGGTGAGGCGCTTTCGAAATTCAAAAAAGTGCGCCACGAAATACCCATGCTTTCTATTGAGGATACATTCACTGATAATGAACTCATTGATTGGGAGGAGTATTTGAAACGATTGGCTCCAAGCGCCTCGCATCTTTCATATTTTGCGGAGCTAAAAATTGATGGGCTTGCCATGTCTCTTATTTATGAAAACGGTATTTTCGTACGAGGCGCTACGCGCGGCAATGGAACGGTCGGCGAAGACGTTACAAGTAATCTAAAAACCATAGAGAGCATTCCGTTGAAATTGGAATTACAGAAAAATTTGCCCAAAGGCAGGCACGAGTTTGCAGAACTTACCCAAGAAATTGAAAATAGAATTGAAAGAGCGTTTTCGAGCGGACATATTGAGGTGCGTGGTGAAGCATATATGTATACGAAAGAATTTGATAAATTCAACAAGGAGCGCATTAGGGCGGGCGAGGAGCCATTCGCAAATCCCCGTAATCTCGCGGCGGGGTCAATTCGTCAGCTCGATTCAAAGCTTGCCGCATCCAGGCCTCTAAGGTTTTTGGCATATGATGTTGTCACTGATCTCGGCCAAACAACGCACGGTCAGGAGCATGAGATTCTAGCGCGGCTAGGATTTCGCACGGACGACACAGCAAGAGAGTGCGGGGATGTAAAAGAAGTTGCGGCATACTTTGCATCTATCAATAAAAAACGAGATTATTTGCCGTTTCAGATTGATGGGATTGTCGTGCAGGTGCAAAGCAGTGATTTATTTGAGCGCTTAGGAAGAGCGGGTAAAGGAATGCGCGGCATACGGGCGCGCAAATTTTCGCCAAAGCAGGCGACTACAATCATTGAAGACATTAAGATTCATATTGGGAGAACCGGCGCGGCGACACCCATTGCGCACCTTAGGCCGGTTGAAATAGGCGGGGTGACTATTAGCCGCGCCACACTGCATAATGAAGATGAAATTAAGCGGCTTGATGTACGAATTGGCGACACAGTGATTATCGGCCGCGCGGGCGATGTTATTCCGGATGTAATAAAAGTAGTAGACGGTCTTCGTACCGGCAAAGAAAAGATTTTCCACATGCCAAAGCAATGCCCCGCTTGCCATACAACACTGGAACGACCGGAGGGCGAAGCTATATGGCGTTGTCCAAACAGGGAGTGCCCAATGCGTAAGCGCGGATACTTCTATCATTTTGTTTCAAGGCAAGGTTTTGATATTGAAGGCATGGGGCCAAAGATTATCGATGCGCTGCTCGAAGAGAGTCTTATTACAAGTCCGGCTGATATTTTTCGTTTGAAGAAGGAAAATCTGGTTGTGCTTGAGGGGTTCGGAGAGAAATTGGCGCAGAACATTATTGATTCTGTAGAACAAAGCAGAAAAGTAACCTTATCGCGATTTATTATTGCGATGGGCATTCGCCATGTTGGATCGGAGACCGCGTTAGATATCGCGAGACATTTCGGCTCGCTGGACAGTATCCTTGAAGCGAAAGAGGAAGATTTTCGCAGTATTCCTGATATTGGCGAGGTTACTGCCAAAGAAATTGCCAAATGGTTTTCATTAAAGCGTAATCGCGAGCTGATTGATGATCTTTTGAAGGTCGGGGTGCGCATACAGAAAGAGGAACAAGTAGGCAGAAAGTTTGCAGGAAAAACATTCGTTTTTACAGGTACATTGGATGCAATCTCGCGCGAGGAGGCAGAAAATAGCGTACGCAAGCTTGGCGGTGACTCGTCCGGCTTTGTTTCAAAAAATACAGATTATGTTGTAGGGGGTTCAGAGCCAGGGTTAAAATATAACAAGGCAAAAGAACTCGGCGTTACCATAATAGACGAAAAAGAATTTTTGCGTATGATAAAAGAATAGGGTATAAAATCAATATCTGGTTAGGTTGTAACAAAATTTTTAAGTTTTAATTTTAACACGATATCTCAAAATTCAAATCTCAAATCGCAAAACTGAAATTCAAATCTTAAAACTACGGCGAAGATTTTAGATTTAAGATTTAGATTTGAGTTTTGCCATTTGAGGTTTGAGATAAAATAATTGACGGACGTAATCTTATGCAATCAATTTCAAAATTAACCAAAGAAGAAGTACTGCATGTCGCTAAGCTCGCCAAATTGTCTATCACCGACGATGAAGCAGAATCATTCCGTGGCGATTTGTCCGCAGTCTTAACATTTGTAGAAAAATTACAAGAAGTTTCCGTGGAAGGCGTAAAGCCAACGAGCCAGGCGGGAGATTTAAAGAGCATTATGCGCGATGATGAGCGGGATGGTGTTAATGAGGAAAAAGAAAAGATGCGGGCGGAAGGAATGATAGCGCAGCTGCCTTCGAAGCAAGACAATTTATTGAAGGTGCCGACGGTGTTTGAAAATAAGAAAGTATAGACTAAATATCAAAGTCCAAATTACAAATGTCAAATGAATGTCAAAGTTCAAAATCCAAAGTTTTAGCATTTGACATTAAGTCATTTGGAATTGATTTGTAATTTGACATTTGGACTTTGAAATTTTTTAAGCATAATTTTATGGACGACATCACCTCACTATCAATCACAGAACTTCAAAAGAAGCTAGCTAGCCGAGAAGTAAGCTCCGTTGAGTTGGCGCGCGCGTATCTTTCAAAAATAGAAGAGAAAGATTCTGAAATCGCGGCATATCTTCACGTTATGCAGGAGCGGGCGTTACAGGACGCAGCTCGCGCGGATGAGATGTTGGAAACGGGCGAGACTTACTCGTCGCTTTTAGGCATTCCGATAGCTATTAAGGATAATATGCTTATTGAGGGGGAGACGTGCACATCCGGCTCAAAAATTTTGGGAAATTATACGGCAAGCTATGACGCGACAGTAATTCGCAAATTAAAAGATGCTGGCGCTGTATTGTTGGGCAAAACAAATATGGACGAATTCGCGATGGGCTCGTCTACAGAAAATTCTGCCTTTGGTCCAACGCATAATCCGCATGACGTATCGCGTGTACCGGGAGGTTCTTCGGGCGGTTCCGCGGCAGCAGTTGCCGCGGGAATGTGCGCCGCGTCGCTGGGGTCTGATACTGGTGGCTCAATACGCCAGCCAGCAGCGTTTTGCGGTGTGGTTGGATTTAAGCCAAGCTATGGCGCGGTGTCACGTCATGGGCTTATGGCAATGGCTTCGTCGCTCGATCAAATCGGGCCACTTGCTCTTACCGCTGAGGATGCGCATATGGTGTTTGATGTTATTCGCGGAAAGGATCGTTTTGACTCAACCTCGCTTGATATTTCCTCACACGAGGAACTGCCAAAGCCGCAGACATTGCGTATCGGTGTTCCAAAAGAATATTTTATTTCCGGCATTGATCCTGTGATTGAAAAAAGTGTCCGTGAGGCGATTATGAGGTATCAAGAAATGGGCGCTTCGGTGGAAGAGATAAGTTTGCCACACACTGATTATGGGTTGGCTGCTTATTATATCTTGATGCCATCGGAGGTTTCTTCTAATTTGGCTCGATATGACGGTATGCGGTATGGATTTTCAATGTTGGGTCCTGGAGAATCACAAAATCTTTCGCAAATATACAATGATTCTCGTAGGGCGGGATTTGGCAAAGAGGTGCGCCGGCGCGTTATGTTCGGAACTTATACTTTGTCGGCGGGTTATTACGACGCTTATTATATTCGCGCGCAAAAAATACGAACACTCATAATACAAGATTTTCAGAAGGCATTTGAGAAAGTTGATGTTATAATGACTCCGACTACGCCCAACCTTCCGTTTAAGGCAGGCGAGAAGGTGGCAGACCCGGTTTCTATGTATCTTTCGGATATCTTTACGGTAACGGTTAATCTTGCCGGTCTGCCGGCGGTGAGCTTACCATGCGGCTGGATAGAGCAAGGAGATGGCGGCGCCACCCCGAAGCCTTTGGCGAAGGAAGGCGCGAGTCGTTCCGAAGCCTCGGCGAAGGACGGCAAGAAGCTGCCAGTTGGCTTGCAGATTATGGGCAAGCTTTACCATGATGACGAGGTTCTTAGCGTGGCAGAGTGGCTACATAGTAGTTAATTTTGCAGCACAAATATAATCAACGCATAACGAATCACGTACGAATTTACGCATACTCTCTCACAGTAGATTCGTTTATTCGTAACAGATTCGTTATTCGTTGATAATGTTAAACTTTCCCCATGTTTCCTCAGCTACAACAAACAATCACAGCGTTCGATAATTTTATTTACTCTTATCCGGGCATTATTCTACCGATAGGCGGTTTTATCATCACCATATTTTTAATATGGATGATTATTTATATGTCTTGGTTTGAAACAGAGCTGTTGGAAAATTATATCTGGGATTTCATTAACGCGTGGCGCAAAACTGTTTTACCAACAGGCAAGTTTCGCAAGAAATGGGAGCGCATTATTAAAGAAAGTGAGGTTGAAGATGAAGCGCAGTGGCGCAAAGCCTTAATTTCTTCAGATAATATATTAGATGAGATTATAGCAACGATTGGCTATGATGGTGAAAATTTGGATGCGCGCCTTTTAAAAATCCAGCCGGGAAACTTTCCTTATCTTGAGGATGCGCATAAAGCCCATCAGGTGCGTGTGTATTTGGAACAGGATCTCACGTATCGCTTGAATCGTCCGGTATTTGACCACGTTATGGGGATTTATGAAAAAATTTTTCAGGAGTTGGATATATTTGTATAATAAAAAAAATTTGAGGAAAATAAATATGAATTGGAGTAAAGCAAGGGCGTCGCAGTCTAGATATCCGCCAAAATAAGAACACTCCGCGATGCGGAGTGTTCTTATTTTGGCGGATACGATCGGTATCCTACGCTAAAGCTTCGGAATGCCTTTCTGTCGTCCGCGTTTTGTCAAAAGATTAGGATGGCATAAAGCCATTCCGAAGCCTTGGCGAAGGATGGCGGACCCGACCGGATTCGGACCGGCGATCTTCAGCGTGACAAGCTGACGTGTTGGACCAGGCTACACCACGGGTCCTTTTGTGGGTAACGAATATATTCTAGGGCAAATTAGGAGTTTCGTCTACTGCGCGTAAGAAAAGTAAAGGGGGTAGTCTGTAAAAACAGACTACCCCCTTGCGTGTTAGACGCTAAGTCGTGGACACTCTTCCTTGATCGCGACTATAATCAAACCGACAGTAGCAAATAGTATTGCTGAGAGCAGGCCAAATATCAGCATACTGCCTATGATTGCTCCAAGCCACATACTATGGATTAAGTAGAGATTAAGAGGTATTCCAACAAAACCAATTCCTCCTGCTATGATTCCAGTCACTATAATTTTTTCAAGGATGTCGACGATTTTCATTGCGAACTTTATCATGGCTTTCATTAGTGTTCCAACCCGCCGGTCAGCCACTTCCAGCAGTTCAGCTCAATGGCTTTTAGTACAGCTTCTTTAGCGGTTTTTACAGCTTCTATCTGCACGCGCTTGCGTGCATCGAGGTATTGATCTGCGAGTTTTTCGCTCCAGCCGCCGGTGTCGCGCAATACGACTATCGGAATATTGGCTTGATAGGCGATTGCAATTTCTGTGAGCGTGCCAGATCCGCCACTGATGCAAATGATTGCGTCACAGCTTAGCACCAGCGCCAACTCCCGTCCGCCTCCGCGCTCCATGCCGCTTGCGATGATGATGTCCGCGTTTTCTTTCTCGTACACATCATCAAGTCCTTTACCATAAGTTACGCCGATAGTCAGTCCGCCAACTTTTTTAGCGCCACGGCAGGCCGCTGTGGAAAGCGAGTCATAATCTTTTTCCGCGCCGAACATTAGCACAGCGCCTGCGAGAGCTACGTATTTGCCGATTTGCTCAGCTAGCTTTGCGATGTTGTCGCTGTAAGCCAGATCAGCCGCAGAGCCCATTACACCAATCTGCAGTTTTCTGTTCGCCCCGTTCGAGGCATCGCCTCTAATGGGGCCCGCACCTTCGCGGCCTCGCAAAAGCTCCCGTACTTTTTCGCGGAAATCATAATCTTTCCCGAAGTTAGCATATCCCATTGCCTTCCTCCTTAGTCCGTAACTTCAGTCGTTGCTTTGCATTCGGGGCACATGTATTTGGTGCTAGTGCTCCAGTAGCGCAGAAGATTTTCCTCGACAATAATCAGTTCTTCCATGTTATCATCGCTGTTTTTACGCGAGCAATCTTGCTTATGTCATTGTTTATTCAATCCGATATAGATGCGCATCTTTTCTCCTATCACGGCTTGCCTCCTTTCTTCGGCGACTTATTAAAGAACATACCCTTTGACTCGTATCTCCCGTATTAGTGGGGGATACTCGCTCAGGGTTGTTTTTCGCCGATGGCGAAAAACAAAAAACCAGCCGTTTTCACGGCTGGTCCTGTTGTGCCAAGTTTTTATTGAGATTAACCCAAATAAGGACTTAGCATTACAAAATCGCCGCGAAAAGCGCCGGTAAAGTAATGCCAGAAAAAGGAAGTCGTTGTTTTATTGTTTATTTGGGTTAGGGAATTCATAATTATCTTTTATCACTATACTATAATCTTGTCAAGCGTGTGCCGGCGGAAAGAGTTGAACTTTCTACCCAACGCTTATGAAACGTTTGCTCTTCCGATGAGCTACGCCGGCGTTTAAGTTTGCCTCTCTTCTAGATAATATCTAATTTGTTTCTTTAAAAATTTTCTACCTGATCCGCTTTTTAGAAATTGCTCCCGACCCAGCGCATCTTTTTTATTAATATAAGTCTCACAGTAAATTCGCTTCCAGATTTTATCGAATCCATCAGTTAAACCACCGTGTAGTTTATCTCTTGTAGTTTTGCCACCTCTACCTTCATTGTGTTGAGCTAGTCGCGCGTCTACATTAGCCGTGAAGCCAATATACCAACTCTTATCTAATTGATTCTCTAATACGTAGACAACATAATACATATTCTTCAATTACTATATTATATTTTGTATGCCCCGTAAAGGACGTAAAGGCGCTCTAGCGCCCACGCTCCACGTGGCACGCGTAAATACAAGAAGCACGTTAATAACGTGCTTCTTGTCACGCAGCACCTTCCTATACGGGGCGGTGCCGCGTGGAAAATTGCATAGCAATTTTCTTTACGCGGTTGCGGGGGCAGGAATTGCACCTGCGACCTCAAGGTTATGGGCCTTGCGAGCTACTGCTGCTCTACCCCGCTATTACATTAGACTACTATATCATAATAATGCATTTAATACAACCAATTAATAAGGGCCGCTATATACAGCGACCCAAGTATACTGATGCTTTTCGTTATTTGTTTTCCTTATCAAGTGAAAGCAAAAAATTTTCAAGCTCTTCGTATTCCTTATCACTTGCAAGTATTTTTTGCATCATCGCAACCTCCTTTTTTAGGAACTAATTACTAGATTAACAGTATAAAGACAGTAAAGTCAAAAATAAAAAGGGCAAGCGGTTGCTTGCCCAAAAGAAAAAAGACCCTAAAGGATCATTTTGAAAATTTTACCCGAACCGGATGTTCTTGCTCATCGTGTTCCAGCCCGCATTCTCTGCATAAAACAGTAAGGCCTTCTTCGGACGAACACGAGCAATAGAAAATCTTTCCTCCTTCAATTTCCTCACCGCAATCGCCGCATACTATTGTTTTTTCGCGCACAGTTCTTCCTTTCTCCTTTATTATGCCTTGGCTCACATGGCCAAACGCATAAAACACCAAATTGTTGTGGTGTAAGTATAGCAAATTAAATCGGTATGTCAACACCCCGCCCCGACTGCTGCTGCTGCTGCTGCTGCTGCTGCTGCTGTGCAGTTTTTCTAATAGGTAGGCGAAGGACGGACCGACCCTCTTAGGAGGGTCGGTCCGTCCTTAAGGTCTAAAATATTCAAGACGAGAGAGAGTTGAGAGAGAGTTGAGATCAATTTTGTCCTATGCTAATATGAATGTATGTTTATAGTAGGATTATTTGTTGCGGCAGTTGTATCGTCGGCATCGTTTTTTTTGATTATCTTTTTGACAACACCGCAGGGAGGTTCGTTCGTTATTGCTCTATTTTTTTTTACTTTTTTCCTTTCGCTAACAAGCACCGCGGCGCTTTTGGGTATGTTATTTGATTATCTTGTTGGTTGGCGCAAGAGGCCTGTATTGGTAGACGGCTTGCAGGATAGAAGCGCGCGAACCTCAAATAGCTTTCGCAGAGGGATATTACTGGGAGGCTTTGGGACACTGCTTTTGCTTTTGCAGTCGTGGGGCATGCTCACGCTTGGTGTCGCAATAATCGCCTTCATTCCCTTTGCTCTCTTAGAAACTTATATAATAGGTAATTCACTATGAAAGACTTGCAAGAATACAAACAACAGCTTGTTCGTGAGATAGATTCTAAAAAAACACTTCACGATTTGGAAGAGCTTTATCGTACGCATTTGGGCAGAAAGGGTGAACTTGCCGTGGAACTTAAAAATTTATCTTCGCTTTCTCCAGAAGAGCGCAAGCAAAGAGGCGCGGAACTAAATAGTGTTAAAACCGATCTTGAAGCTGTGTTTAGCATGAAGAGCGCGGAGCTTCGTATAAACGAGCAGAGCGATCAGCTTGAACGCGAATGGATTGACGTAACAGCGCCTGGTATGCGCCAAGTGCGCGGCCACCTGAATCCCTTAACGCATATTGCGCTTGAGATAGAGCAGATATTCTCATCCATGGGGTTTGGCGTTGCTGAAGGTCCTGAAATTGAGAATGAATGGTATAACTTTGACGCGCTTAACATTCCGGCAGATCATCCGGCGCGTGATATGTGGGACACTTTCTGGCTAAAGCCAGAAAGTCAAAAGTCAAAAGTCAAAAGTCAAAAGTTACTACTTAGAACCCATACATCTCCCGTACAGATTCGCTACATGGAAAGCCATAAGCCGCCATTTCGTATTATCGCGCCGGGCAAAGTGTTTCGACACGAGGCAACGGACGCATCGCACGGCTTCCAGCTTTTTCAGGTGGAGGGTTTGATGGTTGATAAGAATATAAGCGTGGCTAATTTTCGCGCGGTGATGGGGCAGTTTTTCCAGCAGATTTTTGGCAATAAGCAGATTCAAATGCGATTGCGCCCGAGCTACTTTCCATTTGTCGAGCCGGGTTTTGAAATGGATATCACGTGTATTATCTGTAATGGCAAAGGATGTTCCGTGTGCGCGCAGGGCGGCTGGGTGGAAATTGGCGGGGCTGGCATGGTACACCCAAAGGTTCTTGATGCGGTACAGCTTAATCCTAACGAATGGCAAGGTTTTGCTTTTGGGCTAGGCATGGATAGAATCGCGATGATGAAATATAAGGTTAATGATATACGATTGCTTTATAGTGGCGATGTCAGATTAATAAAACAATTTTAGTATGAAGTTTTCATACAACCTAATTCAATCTCACGTTGCAAAAAGTCTTCCGCCGGCAGAAAAACTAGCAGAGCTTTTGACAATGCACAGTTTTGAGGTTGAGGGAGTGGAAAAAGTAAAAGACGATTATATTCTTACAATTGATATTTTGCCAAATCGCGCTCATGATTGTTTGTCACATATTGGTATAGCTCGCGAGGCAGCGGCTGTTACGGGGCTGGCGCTTAAACAGATTCCATCAATTGTTGGAAAATTACCTAGCTCTTCCAAATCTCTGAAGAATCTTGAAGTAAAAGTTGAAGACATTAATCTTTGTTCGCGTTATACCGCGATGGTGATGGCTGATGTAGAAGTTGGTCCTTCGCCGCAGTGGCTGCGAAATTATCTTGAAGTTTTGGGAATGCGTCCAATCAACAATATTGTTGACGCGGCAAACTTTGTGATGTTGGAAACTGGCCAGCCCTTGCACGCGTTTGATTTTGATAAGCTCTCGGGCGGCGATAAAAAAACATTGATTGTTCGCAGCGCCAAAAATGGCGAGCCAATTACTACGCTTGATAACCAAGCATTGCTTTTGCCGGAGTCGGCGTTGGTGATAGCCAATGAAGAAGGCGTTTTAGCTGTCGCGGGAATTAAGGGCGGAAAGAAAGCAGAAATTGATGGGGGAACCCACAATATTGTTCTTGAGTCGGCAAATTTTGACAGCGCTTCAATTCGCAAAACATCCCGCGCGACCGGCATTTCAACTGATGCTTCATATCGTTTTGAGCATACAGTACCGCCAGCATTCGCGTTGTGGGCGCTTGAGCAAGTTGCAGATTTGATTACAGATATCGCAAAAGGTAAAAAGGGTCCTATTCTGGACACCGCGCCGCAAAATGTGCGGCCGAGAACCGTTGCGATGTCGGAGGCGAGAATGCAAAGTTTGCTCGGCGCTGATATAAAGTTTGCGCAGGCGGCTGAAACTTTAAAGAAATTAGGATTTGATGTTGAAAAAAGAAACGCCCAGGTTTTGAAAGTTGGCGTGCCCGTATTTAGGCCTGACGTGGAGCTCGAAGCGGATTTAATAGAAGAAGTCGGCCGTATTTATGGTTATGAAAATATTAAGGCGCAAGTGCCGATAGCCGAACTTGCTTTGCCGCCAAAAAATGAAGAGCATGACTGGGAAAAGATTGCCAAAAACAATATCAGAGGAATTGGCGCGGTGGAAGTTTACACCTACTCATTTATTTCCGACCGCCAGAAAGCGGCTTGGGGTTACGGCGATTTAATAGAGCTAGAAAACCCGATGAGCGCGGAGTTTGCGTATCTTCGCCCGAGCATTGTGCCGCATATTGTGGAAGCGGCAGAGGGAAATCTGCGGTATTTTTCTTCGGTGCGCCTTTTTGAAATTGGCAAAGTTTTTGAACTTCCATTCAAGGAACACTCTGCGCTTGCCATGGTTATTGCAAGCCGCGCAACACAAGAGCCGCAATTTTTTGAACTAAAAGGAATAGTTATGGCGTTTTTGGAGAGCTTGGGTATCTCTGACGTTTGGTTTGATGACGCGCTTAAAACAAAAGAAGAAAGTGGTGTTGAATTTTTACATCCAGCACGCCGCGCGCAGATTAAGGTTGGTCCTGTTGATGGAAGTGAAGTTATAGGTTGGATCGGCGAAGTGCATCCGCGCGTGTTAAGTGATTTGAAGTTAAAAGGCGAGTACGGCGCGGCTGAACTTGATTTTTATAAAATAGTAAAGCTTGCGCAAGAGGAGCGCGTCTATACTCCGCCATCAAAATATCCCGCGGTTGTGCGTGATATCGCGGTGCTGGTACCTCGGCAGTCAAAAGTGGAATGGGTGATACAAAAAATAGAGGCTATAGGAGGGGCGCTTGTGCAGGATATTGACCTGTTTGATATGTATGAAGGCGAGCACTTGGATAATCCAACCAAGAGTTTGGCGTTTCATATAGTATTTCAATCAGACGATCGTACCCTGACATCGGAGGAAATTGATGATATCATGGCAAAGATATACTACATGGTTGAAGGAGAAGGGTGGGAAGTACGTAAGTAATGTCAAAATCCAAATTTCAAATGACAAATAAATGACTCAATAACTAATGACAAAAAGTTTTAGGATTTTAGGCATTGGGATTTTATTGGAAATTGGAAATTTGGATTTGGGATTTCATGGCTATGATTTAGATTTAATCAGTGATTGCATTTTACTCTATGGCTAAAGAAAAAACTTCAAAAAATACGTCAAATTATACCGCCAAAGACATTTATGTTCTGGAGGGTCTTGAGCCCGTGCGAAAGCGCCCGGGCATGTACATCGGCTCAACCGGCATAGACGGTTTGCACCATCTTTTGTGGGAGGTGGTAGACAACTCGCTTGATGAAGCGATGGCGGGATATGCCACGGATATCGCCGTAACTTTAATGGATGATGGCAGATTGAACGTTACAGACAACGGTCGTGGTATTCCGGTGGAAAAACACGCGCAAACCAAAAAGTCGGCATTGGAAACTGTTATGACAACCCTTCATGCCGGAGGAAAATTCGGCGGGGAAAGTTACAAGATTGCTGGAGGTTTGCATGGCGTGGGCGTATCCGTGGTTAACGCGCTGTCAGTATTTTTGCGCGTGGAAGTATGCCGTGACGGCGGTTTGTACGCGCAAGAATATAAATACGGCAAGGCAAAAGAGACGGTGAAGCGCATCGGCAAATGTCCCCCCGGGGTTGTCTCGGGAACGAGTGTTACGTTTGAGCCAGATCGCGCTATTTTCAAGGAAGGTGATTATGAATGGAAGCGCATTTTGGAGCATCTTCGCCAGCAGGCGTATCTTACACGCGGCGTTCGTATCCGTATTTCAGATGAACGAAAAACAGTTAGGTTTGGGGGAATAGAGGGAGAGGAAACTGGAATAAAAGAAAATATTACACAAAGCTATCAATTCTATTTTGAAGGTGGCATTGCTTCGTTTGTTGAGTATCTAAATCGCGGCGAAGCGCCAAAGCACGACCATATCTTTTACGTGCAAAAAGAAAAAGATAATGTGATGGTGGAAGTAGCAATGCAGTACACGGATGATATTGAAGCAACCGAAGTCGGGTTTGCAAACAATATTCATACACCAGAAGGTGGCATGCACGTTACGGGTTTTCGTACGGCTTTAACTCGTACGTTAAATGATTACTCACATAAAAACAATTTAGCAAAAGACGATGTTTTAACTGGCGATGATGTACGCGAAGGCATGACAGCTATTATTTCAGTAAAACTTCGCGAGCCGCAGTTTGAAGGCCAAACAAAAGCAAAACTAGGAAATACCGAAGCCCGCACCGCAGTGGACGCTGTAGTGTCAGAGGCTCTCGCATATTTCCTGGAAGAAAATCCATCAGACGCGCGCGCGATTTTGGAAAAATGTTTTCTCGCGGCAAAAGCTCGCAAGGCCGCCAAAGCCGCGCGCGAGCTTGTTATCCGCAAAGGCGCCTTGGAAGGTTTGACCCTTCCGGGCAAGCTTGCCGATTGCTCGTCTAAAGATCCGTCGCTGTCAGAGCTGTATATAGTAGAGGGAGACTCTGCGGGTGGCAGCGCTAAAATGGGACGCGACAGGCGATTCCAGGCAATTCTTCCTTTGCGCGGAAAGATATTAAACGTGGAGCGCGCGCGAGTAGACAAGATTCTTGCTTCAGAACAGATTAAGAATTTGGTTATCGCAATGAGCGCCGCAATCGGCGACGAGTTGAATCTAGAGAAACTGCGTTATCATCGTATTATCATCATGACTGATGCCGATGTTGACGGCGCGCATATCCGCACATTGCTTCTCACGTTATTTTTCCGTTATTATCCGCAAATTATTGAACGCGGCTATTTGTACATAGCCCAGCCGCCTTTGTTTAAGATACAGCTGGGAAAAAATGTGCGTTACGCCTATACCGACGAGCAGCGCGAAATAGCAACCGCGGAAATGATTAAGCAAAAAGAGGACCTTCGACAAGCTCAGGGTAAAAAGGGTAAGGGGAAAACCCTTCGACAAGCTCAGGGCAGGGAAGCGGAAGAGGTCGAGGAAGAGCCGGCGCCGGAAGCCGAAGAAGGTGCCCTTCGACAAGCTCAGGGTGAACAGGAGGAGCTTCAAGCAGGAGAGCAAAAAATTTCGGGTGTTTCAATCCAGCGCTACAAGGGTCTTGGTGAAATGAACCCAGAACAGCTTTGGGAAACAACCATGAACCCAGCCAACAGGAATATGTTCCAAGTATCTAGTGAAGACGCGAAAGAGTCCGACCGCATCTTTGATATCTTAATGGGCGCCGAAGTAGCCCCGCGCAAAAGGTTTATTCAAACCCATGCTAAGAAAGTGCAGAATTTGGATATATAACTAGTTATTAAAAATAAATTTATGGGAATAGAAACAATTATTGGTATTCTTGTAATAGTTCCTGCCTTTTATTTTTTAGGTAAATGGTTGAATAAGTCCGAGAAAGAAGTAATTGTAGCAAACTTAGATAAAACATTAGAATCTTCTACGATTGCGACTCCAGAGAATAAAATTACAACTAATTTAGATAGGGAATCAATAAAATATTGGGTAGTAGGTGTTGGAGTCTTCGTCTTTATCGGAGTTGTTTTATACTTTTTGTTTTGGCTAGATAGTCGGGATAGATTAACCCCTGAAGAACAAGCTAAAATTGAAACGAAAAAACAACTTTATTTGCAAGATATAAAGCATTGTCAAGCAGTAATAGGCACCGAAGTTATAAATATAAATAATGCAGAATTTCAAAGATGTAATGCATTGTTACAAGATTTTGAAAACAACGCGTCCTCTGATTCTGGACGTCATTCAGGACCATATGAATATTAGTTTATGGTAAATGGTGTCAATCTCGACTTCTAAACTTAAAAATAATATACATAGGACTTACGCGTTTGATTCATTTCGCCGTCATTGCGAAGTGCGGCGCGAAGCAATCTCGTGTATACAGAGTAGCGCTTATGTATGGGATTGTCACGTACTAAAGCCCTCACAATGGCTAATAGAGCAAAAGTGCGTAAGTCTTAATACAAATAAATTTATGAAAAATTGTCCAAAATGTAATTCAGAAAATATAAAGAAAACCGGTCCATTCGCTCGAGAAATTGATGGGGAACAAACGCAGACATTATCAGCCCAAATGGTAAATTATCTTTGCAATAGTTGTAATAACGAGTGGCAGGTGAAATTTAGCGAAGAAGAATAGATAATGTAGTTTGTAGAAGCCAGGCTTCTACAAACTTTTACAATTTCTAAAATTTTCTTTTGAATAATATATGAATAAAAATTCTGCTTCTCTGGATGATATCAGTAAAACCTGTAGAGGTTCAATCTCTACAAAATCCTAATCGTTATTTGGCGTGGTCTATTATTACATCCTATTTTCAAAATATTCAATCGATATATACCTCTAACTAGCAGATTTTGGCTTTATATATAGGTTTTTGGGTTGTATATATTACGTATTTTTACTACACAGATTACATGTTTCCAAACTGAAGCTTAACTTCAATTTTTCTATTTACTTCACTTGACGTTTTGCTATTATTAAAAGACTTACAGATGAAGTCGTGGCAATGTTTAAAGTTATAATTATCACAGATGCACAAAGACGCTTTTTTTAGATTCTACGCTAACTTGCCTCTTGGAGTTAGGCGAGAGGTTGTTTTAGATTTGCCTGAACGAGGCCCTATAACTTGGGAAGTTGCCTATAAAGAGATAAATTTTGATTCTGAGTTAGGTAATATTATTTTGCAAAAGCTTATTGATTTGGGATTTATTCCATTAGATGAGCAAAAATAATTATGGAAGAAAAAAGGGAGCCCCAAATTATTTCTGAAGATATAATAAATCTCGTAATAGCTAGGTTAAAGACTATCCCAGCAAACGTTGAAATATCCATAGGCGGTGATGGCAGCAGTTTTACTATCAGTGAGTTGATAGAAAAAGTAGAAAAGCAAGACGATATCGGCAAAAAAATGATAGAGATGCAGATGGCCTATTTACGATCGTTGGGTAAATTACCAACTAAGGAATCACAAGATGCTTTTGCTATTAACTAGACCAAGGTACGACCCGCCAACACACTACTTATTTTATTGGGCGGGTCTTTTGATTGATGAAGCGAAGGAGAAAAGAGTTAGGATCGTAGATTTAGACCGAGAAAAGGCAAGCAAGGATAAATTACACAGCTATTTATCAAAACAGCCGATCGATACCGTCATTTTAAATGGGCACGGGAATTCGGTAGCGGTTGCCGGTCAAGACAACGAGATTCTTCTTGCCGTTGGCGATGGGACTAATCTCTTAAAGGATAAAAATATATTTATAAGAGCATGTGATGCGGGCGCTACACTAGGCAGGGAAATAATGAATATGGGTGCAAAAGGTTTCATTGGCTACATACAGCCGTTTATATTTTTGCATGATCCAGATTTTTTCAATAGGCCATTGGAAGATAAACTAGCTAGTCCAGTTCTTGAATGTTCAAACCAGGTCGGAATTTCTTTAATCAAGGGAAAATCTATAACGCAAGCCCAAGAGGATAGCTTGGCTAAATATACAGAGATGATTGATAAGTATTCCACAAGCGATGCGACGGATTCTTTCTTATTGCCTATTCTGCTATGGAATATGAATAACCAGGTTTGCTATAAACAATAGACCTATAAACTTGTCTGCAAGGTTTCGCTTGACTTATTCGCCCACGGGTGTACTATGGAGACATATATGGCCTCCGCGGCCATTTTTAAATACTTAGAACTTTAGCTTTTGGCGCATTTCGTTGTTGCGGGCTGTGCTCCTCGACGTCGTATATTTAATACGCCTTACTCCGGTGCGCGCCCGCGCCTAGAACTGCACTCAAAAGCTAAAGTTCTATACAATTTTTTATGCTTAATCGTGTACAAAGAACCATATTATCTCTAGTTTACTTCATTAAGGAGGTGCGGACGGAGATGAAAAGAATGAACTGGCTTGAACGCTCTGACATCGTGCGCTACACGGCTGTTGTGTTTGGTCTGTCATTTTTTGTCGCAGTTTATCTCGGTGCGCTAGATTACGTTTTTACTTGGATTTTAAAAACATTCATTCTATAGCGCAGTTTTAACTTAATTTTTCAGCTGGGTTGAATATCCACAAACACACAATAGATCGTTTTTATAACAGAGAAAAACGGCGCTCGCAGAACAACGCGGACTAAACGCAGAAAGACGCAGAAATTAAACGAGCATTATTTCATAGTTTCTTATGGCTAAACAACAACTTGAACAAGGGCGTAATTGGTACGTTCTTCATACATATTCAGGATACGAAGACGCTGTGGCGCAAAATTTGCGACAGCGTATTGAGTCTATGAGCATGGAGGACAAAATTTTCAATGTGCTCGTTCCTAAAGAAAAAAAGATTCGTATAAAAAACGGCAAACGCCAGACTTTGGAAGAAAAGATTTATCCTGGTTATGTGCTCGTGGAAATGACGGTTACCGACGACTCTTGGTACGTGGTGCGAAATACACCCCGTGTTACGGGGTTTGTCGGTTCTGGCACAACGCCTATCCCCGTGGAAAAAGCAGAGATTGACGAGCTTATGCGCCGCATGGGCGTGGAAGAGCCGAAGTATAAGATTGACATACAGATAGGAGAAGCGGTAAAAATTACCGACGGACCGTTTCGTGATTTTGACGGCAAGGTTTCTGCGGTTGATGAGGATAAGGGAAAGGTGCAGGTGCTGGTATCAATGTTCGGAAGAGAGACCCCTGTGGAGTTGGATTATCTGCAGGTGAGGAAAATATAGAGGATAAATTTTGAAACTCGAATTTTGAATCAAATTCGAATAAAAGAAATTCGAAACCTTTATTCGTCGAGTGTTTCAAAATTCAGTCATTAGAATTTTATTCTAAATTCTAAATTCGAAATTGAAAATTAAAGTTATAATTATGGCAAAGAAATTACTTACTGTCGTAAAAATACAAATTCCCGCGGGGAAGGCAAATCCCGCGCCTCCAGTGGGAACCGCGCTTGGTCCTCACGGGCTTAATATTCAGGATTTTTGCGCTAAGTTTAACGCGGCAACGCAGGACAAACTCGGCAACATTATTCCCGTGGAAGTCTCGGTGTACGCCGACCGCACGTTTGATTTTAAGCTAAAGACTCCTCCAGCGTCTGATTTGCTGCGCAAGGCGGCGCGCATAGAAAAGGGATCTGGCGATACGCCTCGCACCAAAGCGGGGAATGTAACTAAAGCCCAGATTCGCCAGATAGCTGAACAGAAATTGACTGATTTAAATGCCAACAACGTAGATGCCGCGGCTAAGATTATCGAAGGCACGGCGCGTAGCATGGGGATAATCGTAGAATAATAATTGTATAGCGCAAAACAAAAAAGACTGCGTGTACAGTCTTTTTTGTTTTGCAATGTATTCTATAATGAAATGGATATTGAGTATAAAAAAAAATGAATAATAATTTTTCAAATTCAGAGCGTCCAACGTGGGAAGAGTTTTGGTTTGCGCTCGCGTTAATGTACTCTTCGCGCGGCACTTGTGACAGGCTTCGTACGGCGTGTTTAATTGTAGACGAGAATAATCGGCTTATCGCGGCCGGATACAATGGCTCTTTGTCCGGTGAAGACCATTGTGATGAGGTTGGACATTTTATGGTTGACGGGCATTGCCTGCGCACACTGCACGCGGAAGAAAACGCGATTTTGCACGGCACGCAAGATTGGAATGGAAGCACGGCATACATTCTTGATGGCCCATGCGTGCCTTGCGCAAAAAAAATTATTAGCAAGGGCGTGAAAAAGCTTTTGTATACGCGAGATTTTACAAATTTACATGGCAAAACACAGGGGCAAGAGTTTATTGAAACAATGGCAACGCATAAAGGAGTTGAATTCCGCAAAGCGGATATTAGTTTTGAGAATCTTCTTAATAAAATTTTGGCAAGAATCAGCGGCACCGGCGGGAGATTGCAGGAGGATGCCTTGAAAATTGTAAGCGCTGCTACAAGAGAGCAGATCGAATATGCCGACACTATTCAAAAAAAGGTTAGCCCTACTATGCGCGTGGAGCGCCTTTCCCCGCACGCCAAAGTGCCAAATCGAGCATATCCAGATGACGCCGGGCTAGATTTATTCTCCTGCGAGAATTTGGTTTTGATGCCAGGAGCGCAGGCAACAATTGGTACGGGGCTGAAATTTGCAATTCCGAAAGGGTATGCCGGTTTTGTATGGGATAAAAGTGGGCTTGCTTCGCGCTATCGCTTAAAAACACTTGGTGGTGTCCTTGATGCAAATTACAGAGGCGAGCTGAAAGTAATTCTTTCTAATATGGGCGACGCGCCATATTATATACGCATTGGAGAAAAAATCGCTCAGCTCGTGATAAAGCCGATTGCCCAGCTTAATGTTGAAGAAGCGCCGATTGAAGAAATAACAGACCGCGGAGTTGGAGGATTTGGTAGTACGGGATTAGCGTAGCTAAATCTCAAAGTCAAAATTACCAATTATATTTATCTCAAAACGCAAATCTTAAATCGCAAAACTAAAATTCAAATCTCAAAACTACGGCGAAGATTTTAGATTTGCGATTTAGATTTGCGATTTGCCATTTGAGATTTTAGATAAAAATATCCGGCCACTGACAAAAAACTGTAGAATTATAAATAGAAAAATATTCTAACTATCATGATAAAAAATCCCTATCCAGGAAAATTCATTGTCTTTGAGGGGCTTGATGGCTCTGGCTCAACTACGCAATCCGCCAAGCTTCACCAATATTTGATGAGCGAAAAAAAGCGTTCGCACATGACAAAGGAGCCGACAAACTATCTCATTGGTGGCCTTATTCGCAGCTGGCTTTCAGGCGACTGGGAGAGCAGCCCAGTGTGTTTGCAGCTTTTATTTACCGCAGACCGAGCTCATCATTTGGAAAAAGAGGTGATACCTCTGCTCGAAAAAGGCATTCATGTAATTTCTGACCGCTATTTTCTTTCCACGATGGCATACGGCGCGTTGGAAATACCAGACAGGAAATGGCTGACGGAGATTAATAAGCATTTTCCCGAGCCGGATTTGACGGTTTTGTTGAAGGTGACTCCGCGGACGTGCATGAAGCGAATTACGGAAAACCGCAATCACTTTGAGCTTTTTGAAAAAGAACGCGAGCTTGAGCGCGTATGGACGAATTATGAATATTTTGCAAAAAGTTTTCCGCGCGTGGCGATAGTTGACGGCGAGAGGGACATAGAGGTTATATTTAAGGAAGTGCAGCGATTAGCACTAAAAGTAATTTCTAGTGCCGCTTAAAACGGCACTCGCGGAACAACGCAGACTAGACGCGGACAGACGCAGAAGACTCAAAACCAAGTTAATTTAGTATAGTACTAGCAGGAGTGTAAATATTGTATTATATTTATGGCAAAGCGTTTGTTAAAAAGAAAGGAAGGGACAATGCCAAAAAGAATATCATCTGCACCAGAGAAATATGCTCCCTTTTACTCTCCGCCACAATTTGACGAAGAAGCGCGCCCCGTTAGAGGCATTGCCTCTAACGGGGCGCGCTGGGCAGTCGCGCCGTTTGTTACAAGCGTGGAAGCGCCAGTATATTCATTTCGCAGCCATCTCCTTCCGCCTCAATTACTTGGGGCGTTGTTCTCGCGCGCCAGTCGCGCTAAAGGTGACTTGCGCGAAGTATTTTACAAAGAATATCTAGCGCCTATTCTTCATCCGCAAGATACAGATAGAGAAGGACAAAAAATAGCAGATGAACTTCGTGAAATTATTTCATTTCATTACGCGCACGCAACTCCGCCTTACAACACCAAGCGCGCGTATAATTTTTTTGCAAAATGGCTCGCGCAGTACGGCGATGATTCCATCGCGCAGATGACTTCGTCAAACATTGTGTGGGCGGCGGCTTCGCAACCGGCACTGAAGTTTTTGGAAGACCAGCGTATTGGCATTTCGCCAATTGAAAAATCCACTCGATACGTTGATTATGGCGCGAAAGTTAATGGACATTATCTTTATTACACTGCCCCGCAACTTACGGGCGGTGAAATAGGTGATGAGTATAGCAGGGTAATGGATAAGTTATTTGCGGCATACCGCGCGTATATCCCAGAGCTGATTGAACTTCTGCAAAAAGATTATCCACAAGAGAAACATGATGTTGTGGAGAAGAAAGCATTTGACGTGATGCGCGGACTTTTGCCTATGGCAACCGTGTCGCAAGTCGCATTTCATGGTAACGCTCAAGCTTTGCAATATATGATTACGCGTTGCGCCGCGCATCCTCGCGCGGAACTGCAGTGGTTCGCGCGGGAAGCGCGCAAGGCGCTTGATGAAGAAATTCCGGCAATGCTTCTGCGCCTTGATGACGCGCCAGCCAAGCGCTACCAGAAAGAACGCATAGCACGCAAACAGCGAATGGCTACTGTGATGAGAAACGAATTTGGCCCAAGGGATTATGAAGAGCAATTGGGCATGCCAGTCGTGCGGCTCGTGGAATATGACCCGCAAGGACAAGAGAAAGTCATCACCGCGTTATTGTTTGATGAAGGTAATTCGCGGCTATCATGGGATACTTTATTTCAGAAAGTCTGCTCTTGGAACGATGCTAAAAAAGAGAGGGCGCTGAAGGCTCATTTGAGTGGCAGGCAAGCGCGCTGGGAAAAAATTGGCCGCGCGTTTGAAAATGCGTTTGTGCGTTTTGAAATTGTAATGAACGCGGGCGCGTATCGCGACCTTCATCGCCATCGCATGCACACTTCTCAGCGCCAGCGTTTCACCACGCATCTTGGCTACGAGCTGCCGCCAGAAATTGAACGATACGGATTTTTGTCTCGCGTAAAAAGATTGATGAAAGAAGTGGAAAATCTTTTTGCAAAAGTAGAAGCTGTTGATACAGAAATCGCGCAGGACGCGGTAACGCTTTCTCACCTAATGCGTTTTTATCAGTATCAAAATTTGCGCCAATTTTTTTGGGAAGGTGAATTGCGTACGATCTCACAGGGGCGACCTGATTACCGCTGGATTGAGCAGGAAAAATATCGGTTGTTATTGCCAGTGTATCCTCTTATTTTAAAGTATATGCTAATTGATATGAATGAGTACGACTTTGCCCGCCGCGGAGTGTCGGAACGAATACAGCAGAAAGAAGAGGATTTGAAGGGAAAGCTGGGAAATGGTTAGTTTGCTGCCCTCTGCAATAAGCAGAGGGCTTTTTTTTGTTAAAAAAAGATGATACGATTTCTATAGTTCAATAAATTCACTACAAGTATGAAATACATTCCCACAATTGGTCTTGAAATTTACCCCGTAAAGATTTTGCTATGCAAAATCAACGGGGCAAGCGCTATATGAAATATATTCCAACGATTGGTTTAGAAATACATGCCGAATTAAAGACGCAGACCAAAATGTTTTGCGATTCTGCAAATGACCCTGCGGAGCAACATCCCAATGTAAATATCTGTCCTGTGTGCATGGGGCATCCCGGCACTCTTCCCGTAATAAACAAGCAGGCAGTTGAGTTTATGATACGTGTTGGATATGCCCTGCACTGCACTGTTGCAGATATTGCAAAGTTTGATCGCAAAAACTATTTCTACCCCGACCTTCCAAAAGGTTACCAAATTTCGCAATACGATATGCCTTTTTGCCAAGAAGGATATATTGATTTAGCTAATGGCAAGAGAATACGAGTGCAACGCGTGCATCTGGAAGAAGATACTGGCCGTCTTCAACACACATCCGATGGCAAGCATTCGCTGGTTGATTTTAATCGCGCTGGCGTGCCTTTGATGGAGCTTGTTACTCATCCCGATATTCATAACGCCGAAGAGGCGCGCGAATTTGCCGAGGAGCTACAGCTTATTTTGCGCTACCTCGGCGCTTCCGACGCGGAGATGGAGCGTGGGCAGATGCGCGTGGAAGTAAACCTTTCGTTGGCGCCAGAAGGCGCGGAAAAACTCGGCACAAAAGTGGAAGTAAAGAATCTTAATTCATTTCGCACTGTTGAGCGCGCGGTGGCTTACGAAATTGAACGCCAAACTCAAGTTTTAGATAGCGGCGAAAAGGTTGTGCAAGAGACTCGCGGCTTTGATGATGCCAAGCAAATTACTTTTTCACAGCGCGAAAAGGAAGAAGCGCATGATTATAGATATTTTCCGGAGCCGGATTTGCCGCTTGTTTATGTCGCCAAAGAGTATGGCCTGGATAAGGATTTGCTGGAATCATCAATACCAGAATTACCGCAAGCAAAACGCAAGCGATTAAAAGAACAATATAAATTAGACGATTCAATAGCAGATATTTTCATTCGCGATAAAATGTTTGCCGAGTATTTTGAGAATGTAATAAGCGAGGTAGATGCGTGGGAGGAATCCAACGGGCATGATAACGAACCGCAGGAAGTGAGAACGCATTTATATAGCTTGGCGACAAATTATTTGGTGAATGACTTGCGCGCTTTAATGCAACAAGACGCAAATGTAATTACGGATATAAAAATTACGCCAGAGGATTTTGCAGAATTCATTTCCTTGCTTCATCAGAATGTTGTTTCAAGCCGCGGCGCCAAAGATGTGCTGCAAAAAATGTACGAGATAGGCGATAACCCCACGGATATCGTGAAGCAATCAGGCCTCGCGCAAATGAGCAATGCAAATGAGCTTGAGGAGATAGTGGCGAAGGTGATTGAGGCAAACGAAGGCCCAGTGGCGGATTACAAAAAAGGCAAGGAAACCGCCCTGCAATTTCTAGTCGGTCAGATTATGAGAGAGACAAAAGGCAAGGCAAATCCACAGCTTGTGGCGGAGATTTTGAAAGAGAAGTTGGTTTAATCAATATATAAAAGGAACGCCGTGCGATAGCATGGCGTTCCTTTTATATATCATCCTTTTGTATTATATTTTGTTAATTCTATGAGGTTGTAGAATAGCATCGCGACGGTCATAATGCCGATACCGCCGGGAACTGGCGTGATGTACGATGCTTTTTTTTCTGCTTCGTCAAAAATAACATTGCCGGTAAGTTTTCCTTCAGGCGTGCGGCCGTATCCGCCGTCAATAATTACAACGCCGTCTTTTAACATGTCGCCTCCGATGTGCGCGGGGATCGGCGTACCGGTTATGAGAATGTCTGCTTCCTTGGTAATGCGCTCAGGATTTTTTGTGGTTTTGTTTATAACCGATATCGTTGCCTCGCGCTTCATCATTTCAATTGCAGTTGGGAAGCCTATCAGCCGGCCGGCACCGTAAAGCACCACATGCTTACCGCCATCAAGCGAGATTTTGTATTCATCAAGCAGGCGAATAATGCCGGCAAGTGTAGGAGGCATAATAGGCGAATTGCCTAGGGCAAATGCGCCAAACATTGTCCTGCCGAGCACGTCAACATCAAGCTTTGGAAGAATGGCGTTGAGGATGCGATCTTGCTTTAATGCGTGAGGCCCTCCTTCGCCCCCAAGGGGCTTCGGACGGGCAGGCAACGGAAGTTGTACAATAACTCCGCGCATTGATGGCAGGTGGCAGATGCGCGCAATTTCAGCGCGCAGTTCGCGTGCGGATATTGTTTCAGGATATGGGAAAACTTTTACCTTGACACCAATACGCTCCCCGGCGCGTTTTTTTTGTTCAACGTATGCTTTTGACGCCGGATCTTCGCCGACCAAAACAATGCCGAGTGTAATCGGCATATTCATTTGCGTAACAGTTTCTTTGAGTTCGTCCAGAATTTTTTCCGAGAGCTTTTTGCCGTCGAGTAAAATGGACATGCTGTAGTAATCAACGAATAACGAATCCTATACGAATAAACGAATTGGCTGTAGTGGAGTATTCGTATATTCGTACGTTATTCGCTATTCGTTGATGAAAATTTAGTTTAAAATCCCGGTGGTGGGAATTTTTTACAAAGCGTTTGCACTCGTTTTTTTATGCGCGCGCAATTTTTTGCAGTTGGGTCGCTTATTGCTTCATCAATCCATTGCGCCACCAGCAGAATTTCTTTCTCTTTGAAACCGCGCGTGGTTAGCGCCGGTGTGCCCATGCGAATACCAGATGGGTCAAACGGCTTGCGTGGGTCATTGGGAATTGAATTGCGATTTGCAATAATTCCCGCGCTATAAAGAATCTTTTGCGCCTCGTTGCCGCTTACGGATTTAGTTTGTAAATCAATTAACATTAAATGGTTCTGCGTGCCGCCGGAAACAAGCGTAAAATTTCTTTTTTTGAGTTCTTTGGCGAGTACGCTTGCATTTTTTACTATCTGCTTTGCGTACGTTTTAAATGCCGGCTTCATAATTTCTCCAAATGCAACTCCAATTGCGAGAGTGTTGTTGTTATGCGGACCGCCTTGCATGCCCGGAAATACCGCTTTGTTTATCGCAGGCATCAATTCTTTGCGGGCAAAAATCATGGCACCGCGCGGCCCGCGCAGGGTTTTGTGCGTGGTGGTTGTTACAACATCGCAGTACGGAAATGGAGATGGGTGGACGCCGCCCGCGACAAGTCCGGCGATGTGCGCGATGTCTGCCATTAAAAGCGCGCCGTGCTTTTTTGCAATTTCGCTGAAGCGCTTGAAATCTATTTTCTGCGAATAGGCAGTGGCGCCGCAGATAATGAGGCGGGGTTTGTGTTCTCCTGCTAGTTTTTCTATTTGGTCGTAGTTAATAATTCCTTTAGTATCTAATCCGTATTGCACGAAGTTGAAGAATTTGCCGGTGAATGAAACAGGGTGGCCATGAGTGAGATGCCCTCCTACCGGAAGCGCCATGCCAAGCACGGTGTCTGCGCCATCAGGGTGCCCTTTTGGTTTTACCAGCGCGCCGAGAACTTCGAGGTTAGCGGGGGAGCCAGAATACGGTTGTACATTTACTTCCCATACTTTAGGCGACAATTTCATGGCTTTAAGCGCGCGATCTTGCGTGAGCCGCTCGATTGGGTCGATCGCCTCGTCGCACCCAGGATAGTAGCGCGCACCGGGATACCCTTCGGCATATTTATTGGCGGTAACGCTTGAAAGCGCCATGCGCACGGCAGGGGACATGTAATTTTCAGAAGCAATAAGATTGATATATTCTGATTGTTTTTTTTCTTCAGCGGCATTGAGCTTTTCCAGCTCTTTGTCGTTTAATTTGAGGGTGAGTTTTTGCATAAATTTTCAACTTTAAATTTACAGTTTACAATGAATTTTCAATTTATCAATGTTCAATAACGCATGTAAAATATGAAAATGTTATTTATACGAAAGTATATAAATAACACCAAGGATGTATTTTATGCGCTTAGTTTGAAAATTATGGCATTGATTGCGTAAAGCAACGTGGTTGCCACGCAACTATACGTTGAAAATTGTAAATTGATCATTGAAAATTAGATCGTTGTGAGTTTCGATATTTATAGCTTTATTCTCCTAAATCTATTATAGAGGTATTAAAAAGGTCGTATATCTTGACAAAATATCAATATAGGCGTATAATGACTTTTATGCAGAGTGAGGGGTCGGGCTACAACCGGCTACAGAATTCACTCTGAGTATTGATTTTAAGCGGAAAGCAAGCTACGCCTAGCTTACTTTCTAGAAAGGAAGAAGAGTGAAGCGGTGTATTTAGCCCACGGTAGAGGGGCTTAAAATACTCTATCCGGAAATACGGCGCATGGGCTTCGCGCTGTAAATTCCGATTTTAATGAAGCGCCATAGGGCGGGTGTGGGGTCACTAGGGCTGTATACGCCCTCGCCGCTGACCCCTCCAAAGGAGGCACGATGACCATGCGTACATGGCCCTGGTAGAGGGCTTTAATCTCTACCCGGGAGGCTTGCGCGTCTGATGAAGATACGGCAGGCCCCCGAAAAAAATATTTAAAAACGTAAAAGCACTTGACAAAAAATTAAATAGGGTGTATAATACAAACATAAGCATAAATAAGTTACCTTTTCCTCTTTGCGCTTTGTTAGCAGAACGTAAAGAGGAGGAGGCTTACTTTGCGGGATCATACAACCCCCGCAGAGGAACAAGGCCTAATCTCCCAAGGTTGCCAGCAACCTTATTGCTGGCTAAGCGAGACGAGTTCGTCGAGCTGTGCACCTCCCGCCCTGGAAAAGGGCCGGCAGGGTAGCCGCATGAACTCTCTCCTTGCAGGCGGGCCGCTAGGTCGGTACTCTCGCGCTCTCTTTTCTAGAGCCGACGAGTTGACCGGCGGCCCCTCCCTCCTTACTCTCCATGTTAAATGGAGGTGAAAGAGGGAGGTATGTAAAAACACAATAATTACAAAGATATTATTTTACAAAAAAATGTAAAATAACACTTAGAATGTAATTCTGCCGAACCTATTGACAAAAAATTAAATAGGGTGTATAATACAAACATAAAGATGAAGGATGTGGAATGAGGAGGAGTCAATATTCAAAACATGGGACTACGCTCCTCATTCCAGATCTTTCATAAAAAATCGCCCCCGCCAAGGCGGGGGCAGAAAGGAATCCAATGAAAAGCGAGATCTGTCCGTCGTGCTCGCGCACGACGGACCGTCAAGGTCATTGCCGCTGCAGCAAGTAGCGGCAATGACCGAGCCCCACCATGCGTTTGCATGGTGGGGCTTCTGCATCATTAGAGGACCAAGTCGTCTGATGATGCGGGAGATAGCATTATGGTTAACGCCACGGTGCCTCCTTGCACATTTCATAAAACCACGCCATCAGTTTTCGCTGATGGCGTGGTTTGTTTTATCGCCGCGTTTTATTGACATAGTATATGCCCCTGGTAGAGTTAATTAGTTCTTTGTTTTACGGGCCGCTTACGCATTTTCGCTATCGCTGCTAGCTACGGCAAGCCGAAGAAAAGGAGACGTTATGTCTTACTCAAAGCTAATTGATCCATTAGAAAAACTTGTTCGCGAGCGCGGCGCGCTTACATTGGTTGATTGTCATCGTCATCTGGACACCGCTGGCACTCTAACTGATCAAGATATGGCTTTTCTCGCAACTAATCCTAGTCTTCGGCAAAAATGGACGTATATAGATACTAAGAAACGCGAAAAAACATACATCGATGGCATGCCTGATCGCATCGACGAGCAAATTCGTAATATGCGCCGGCAAGGTGTAGCGGCTTGCAGAACGTATTGCCCCGTTGATTCGACTGTCGGAATGCATGTTCTTGAAGCTATGCTGGAGGCAAAAGCAAAATGGCAGTGGCACGGGTTCTATTTGCAGATTGCGGCTTATCCATTTTTGGGAGTAAGTAACGCAACTGAGCGACAATTGCTGAGCAGAGCAATGGAGCGTGCGGATTTGCTGGGGTGCCTTCCGTCACGCGGCCGCATTAATGAATATGATTGGGAAACCAGCCATCGCAATATGAAAGATCTTTTCTCTATTGCCTTCGAGCACGACAAGCCGATTGATTTGCAGATTGATCAGGACAACGATCCGAGCGAGCGAGAAACGCGCGAGCTTTTAGAAGTTGCGTACGCATTTCGCAGGCGTGGGTACGATAAGGGCATCAATGCGACACATTGCATTTCACTCGGCGCGTATAATCGTGCAGATTGGCCCACGAGAATAGTTCTGCTTTATAATATGCGTCAGTTGAATATTTCTGTAGTTGTTTGCCCAAGCGCGGCGCGTGATATGCTCCAGCGAAGCGATAAAGACGCTCCGATCCATAACTCCATAGCGCCGTGGCTGTTGCTGCTTGGGCATGGTATTACAGTCGGCATGGGAGCAGACAACGTACATGACATCTATGGCCGTTTGAATAACGGAGATTTGTTTGAAGAAGCGCGACAGATGGTTGGCGCCGTGCGTTATCAAGGATCACTTGAAGTTGTGGCAGACATTATGACGGTTAACGGCCGTAAAATTTTAGGTCTTGAATAAAATATTAAAAAGGGCTTCCCGGAGGCCCTTTTACTTTTATTTTATCCGCATGGGATATCCCGACTACCCTATTAGTTAGTATTTATTTCAGAAAATCTTTAATTAGTGTCTGCGCCTCGCTCTCGTTTTCAATCCAGTGGATTCTTTTGTCGCGTTTAAACCATGTCATCTGGCGCTTGGCATAATGTTCAATATCTTTTTGCAGTTTTTCAATCATTTCTTCACGCGAAATTTTTTGCTGCAGGAAGCGTGCTACCCAGCGATATTCAAGCCCGAAGCTCTCAAGACGTTTCCAAGATACGCCATTTTTTTCATGTACCCCGTTAGAAGTAGCCTTGCCTGGGTCTTGCAGACTCGCGCCTTTGGCGCGAGCGAGACTTCTAACGGGGTGAAGATTTTTTACCTCCGCAATCATGCCTTTGCGTAGGCGCGTAACGAGGCGTTTGTGAATTTTTTCCTTTAGCTCATCATAATCTTTTTTTATTCCTATTATTAATAGCGAGAAATCCTTTGGCGGCGAACTTGTAAGATGGGGAACTGGACGACCTGATTTTAATACAATCTCAAGCGCTCTGATGACGCGCCTTTTATTTTTTTGGTCAATTGTTTTGGCGCGCGCAGGGTCGCGGCCATTAAGCATTGCCATTAAATTTCCCAGAGATTTTTTCTCAAGTTCTGCTCGCAGTTTCTTGTCCGGAGGCACATTTGGAATAGTCGGATTATCAACAACCGACTGAATGTAAAAACCGGTTCCTCCTACAAGAAAAGGAATTTTATTGCGTTTTGATATGTCGTGAATTGCTTTAATTGCCTGCTTGCGATATTGCACGACTGTAAACTGGCGCTTTGGATCTGCCACATCGAGGATATAATGTGGCACGCCTTTCATCTCTTTCTTAGTAATTTTGCCCGTGCCGATATCCATTCCGCGGTAAACTTGGCGGGAATCGGCCGAAATAATTTCACCGTTGAATTTTTTAGCTAGCGTGACCGCCAAATCGCTTTTTCCCGAAGCAGTGGGGCCGACAATGACAATAAGGGGAATCATGGTTTAATCTACAGGACGGACCGACCCTCCTGCGGAGGGTCGGTCCGTCCTTAACGGTCTTTTTTTACTCTTGCGTTACAGGGGCAACTTTTTCTTTAGATGATTCTGTGTTCGCCGGTTCCGATGGAGCAGATGTTTCTGTTTTTTCTGCGGTAGAAGATTCTGTTACTGGTGAGGTAGAAGTATTCTCAATTTTTTCTTTAAGCGGCTTCAATTCAAAAATAGGTTTTTCTTGCAACGGGGTTCTAATAGATTTGGACGATGCTTCCGATTCAGATTGTTCCGCATTTGGCTTTTTAAGTTCTACGCGCACATTCTCTTTTTCCAGCACCTCTTTTTTTGTGGTTTCGATAGGTTCCGCAACAGACCCTCTTTTTTCAAGCATACGCAAGCCATTGCTGGCATCATGAAGCGCGGCGTTTGCCTGTCCAAAGGCATGACCTAATTTTTCCGCGGCAAGGGCCTCTCGCGCCCTCTCCAGTTTTTCTTTCGCGTTTTGCAAGAGTTTTCGCGCGGAATTTTTTACTTCTTCTTTGACTTCATTTTTATCAAGGCGCAAAGAAAGCTCATGGATGGTATTTTCTGCTTTTTGCAGAATAGCTTTTACGTGTTCCGGAGAAACATTTTCTTCTTTTTGTTCTTCTAATTTTTTAAAATTTTGAACAATAGACGGAGCAAGAATTTTAATTTTTGTTTCCACGGTGGGATTTTCTTCTATGCGAAGGCGGAGCGAATCCGTTTTGCGCAACGCATCTTCATCCGTTGGATTTTCTTGGCTTGTTTGGCGCAGGACCTCAAATCGTTCTTGAATACGCTGGGCTTGTTGCTTGTCTAGCTGGTTAATAAGGCCATTTTCGCCGGCAAATTTTTTCTTGAATTCATTTAGCGTCTCCACGTCCTCGGGATCATTCCCGCTTAAATTACGAAGTTTATTTTCTAGCATTCCTCTTTTTTGCGCCTCTTCCATTTGTCGGCGAGTTTCGTCAAATATTTTCTTTTCCAACTTTTTTACTAATTCTTGTTTGTTTTCCGGCACGAAGCTAGCAATGTCTTTTACGACAGTCATCATGCGCACATCTGGCTTTTGTTCTACTTCTTTGAAAAAGTTTTGCAGATCAGCTTGCGATTGAGCTTGTTCAAATTTTTCTCGTATACGCTGTTCAGATTTTTGCTTAATTTCTAAAACCGTTGGAAGAACTTCGGGTGAAAGATTGCTCTCTAGTTCTTGGAGGGTGCGGATTTTATTAAGGTCGCCCTTCTCAAGATGAGAGATAAATACGCGTTTACGTTCTTTTTCTTTAATATTCTCAAAGCGTTTTTCTATTTGTTCATGTATTTTGTCGCGCGCTTCGTCAAGTTTTTCATTTAATTCCAAGGAGGATTCCACGAGCGGCTTGATAGTATCAAGCACTTCAAGATGTCGAACCTCGTTTCCTCCCATTTTTTCCATATATACTTTGAATGTGTCGCGCAATGGTTCACTTGCTTGTGAAAAATCTTTTTCAAAATTTTTAGATGCTTCTTGTATAGCATGTTGAATGGCTGGTTTTGCTTGCTCCGGTACTACATCTTTGAGCGCTTGAAGAACTTCAAGATTCTTAAACTCACGAAATTGGCTTCCTTTTTGTCGCTCAACAATATCCGGCAGTTTTTGCCGCAATTCTTCTGGGGATAGTATGGCAGACGCTGACTCAGCAAAATTTTTAGCCGCGTCTTGCTTTATTTGCTCAATTTCCGGCGCAATATCACTGTATTCTCTCATCAACCCGCTCAATATTTTGTAATGCTTAATCTGTGCGTCTAGTATTTTTTCAGCAACCGCTGATCCCTGGATTTTGTCCGAGACTTTTTCAATCTCTTTTTTTACCTGCTCTGTTTCCTGCGTATAGTTTTCAATCGCGTTTTTCAATACCGTTTGATCGGCGGTTTGATTTGCGAGTTTCTGCGCCTCAGCAATTTTTTCATTCGCGAATTGAAGTTTCAATTCAGCCCGTTTAACTGGGTTAAAAGTAAAAAAGCTCTGTACCCCTCGGCGAAAATTTTTAAGAAAATAAAGGCGGTTGTTTGGCAAAATTGTGGGATTTGTTACGCCAAGATCCTCAGCTGAAATATTTTCATCGAGTTGAACCAATTCTTGTGCCTGTTCAGTTAGCTGATCATTAGTTTGTCCATGGGCATTGGCAGGATAGCTTCCTTGCAACGCTATAAAGAGAGCAAGGGCAGCGAGGGATAGAAAAATACGATAAATACGCATATGTTTTGCTATTAATTTTAATAATTTTTATAACTATGAAAAGATTTCTGCGACATTCACAAACCTAGTAATTCTTTTTGCAGTCTGTCCGCAAAATCTTGGATAGGGAAACTGCCTAAATCGCCATCCTTAAACGAACGCGCGCTGACCATTCTCACTGATTGTTCTTTCTCTCCCACTACAATAAGATAAGGGATTTTTTGCAATTGTCCGGAGCGGATTTTTTTGCCCAGAGTTTCATTCTCTTCCCTCACTATTATTCGCAGTGAGGGAATGCGGTCAACAAGATCATCCGCCACCGTTTGTCCGTAACTATTAAATTTTTCACCAATCGGAATTACCCAAACCTGTTCCGGCGCAAGCCACAAGGGAAATGCGCCCGCGAAATGCTCAATCAGTACTCCTAGGAATCTCTCAGCCGACCCGATGAGCGCGCTGTGAATCATTACTGGGGTGGCTTTGTTTCCTTTTTCATCTATATATTCAAGCCCAAAACGCTTCGGCATACTGAAGTCAAGCTGAATAGTGGAGAGCTGCCATCCTCTGCCCAGAGAGTCTTTGGCGATCAAATCCATCTTTGGTCCATAGAACGCGGCTTCTCCTTGCATGGGCGTGAAGTCTATGCTCATGTGCGCGAGAATCTTTGTTAGTATATTTTGTGCATTCTCCCAAAGTTTGTCATCGCCAAGATATTGTTCTTTTTTGGCTTCATCGCGCAAAGATAGGCGAATAGAATAGTTGAGTTGATATGTTTTCATTGCCTCGGCAATGGCGTTGAGTATTTTTGTAAATTCTTCTTCAATTTGATCCTCGCGGCAAAAACAATGTCCGTCGTCTTGCGAGAAAGCCCGCAGACGAGTAAGACCGCCGAGTTCTCCTGGCTTTTCGTCGCGGTACAAGTTTGCAAAATCTGCCAGACGCACTGGCATTTCTTTGTAGCTACGCATTTCCGAAGCGAAAATCTGCGTATGTTGCGGGCAATTCATCGGCTTAAGGTAGTATTCTTCCTCAGTGTAGTTTGAAGTAACTCGGAACATGGAATCCTTGTATTTATCATAATGTCCGGAAACCTTAAAAAGCTCCGCCTTGTTTATTTGCGGCGTGTGCACTTCCTGATAACCCATTTTTTTGCGCAAAGAGCCGGAATATTCTTTTAGTTGTTTCAAAATGAAAGTGCCTTTTGGTTTGTACAAAGGAAGGCCAGGGCCGATTAGTTCGGAAAAAGTAAAAAGCCCTAGTTCTTTCCCTAGTTTTTTGTGGTCGCGTTTCTCTGCTTCCTCTAGCTGTTTTAGATAAGTATCTAATTCTTCTTTGGTTTCAAACGCGACACCATAGACACGCGTTAGCATGGGACGGTTTTCGTCGCCGCGCCAGTACGCGCCGGCAATACGTATTAGTTTGAACGCATCTAGCGGCAGTTCGCTTGTATTTTCTACGTGGCCGCCGCGGCAGAGATCTAAAAATGCGTCGCCGGTGTAGACCATGCCGACCTCGTTATTTGCTACAGGAGGGACAGTCCCTCCGCGGAAGGACTGTCCCTCCAAAGCAACCGGCTTTGTTAAATCTTCTACGAGTTCTATTTTGAATGGTTGATTTTCTTTTTTAAAATGTTCTAGCGCTTTTTCCGCCGGCCACATTTCTTTGCTAAACGCTAGATTGCGCTTTGCAATTTTTCGCATTTCATCTTCAATGCGCACTAAGTCTTCATCGGCGACCTGAAGATTTCCGAAATCGTAATAAAAACCATTTTCAATAACTGGCCCGATGCCAAGCTGGACTTCGGGATATAATTTTTTTACAGCCGCGGCTAAAAGATGCGCAAAAGAATGGCGTATTTTTTCAAGCTCGGTTGGCTCCTGAAGTAGTTGAGTTGACTTTTCTTTTTTCATATGATTAACTATATAAAAATTTTACAAATTATATAGTAGCAAGTAACTACTATATACTACAACTCTTTTACTTCTTCGCAAATGAATTTGACTTCGCCGTCTTTGTCACTGACACGACCTGACATTCGAACCGTTTTGCCATTTTGGAAGAAATCAGGTTTTAATTCAAGTAGCGAAGGGAAAATAATTGTTTCAATTTTTCCAGTTAAATCTTCCAGCTGAATAAAAAGCATTGGCTTGCCGGATTTGGTAATAATTTTTTTGGCGCTGGAGAGCATACCGGCAAGATTCAACACGCGACCATTATCTTTTGCAGAGATATTTTTAATTTTGGGAAATATTTTCAGCATCTCGGCGTGCTCCTCCAGCGGGTGGCTAGAAATATATAGGCCAAGCAATTCTTTCTCCCAGCCAAGCACCTCGTTTTTAGGTGCGGGTTGCGCGTTGGCAAGTATAAGGCGGGACTCTGATATTACACCGGTGCCAGCGCCGAAAAGACTCATTTGGTTTGAAGCCGCAGCCGCCTTTTTCTCGTTGTTGAATTTTAATAGCATTTCAATATTTTGGGCAAATCTGTTGCGCTCTCCCAGAGTATCAAAAACCCCCGCCTTCACCAAGCTCTCAATAGATTTTTTATTCAAGTCCTTTGTATTCATGCGTTCTAGAAAATTTTCCATGGAAGTAAAACGAACGCCGCTGTTTCTTTCGCGTATAATTTCATCAACAATATTATGTCCAACATTTTTAATAGCCGCGAGTCCGAAGCGAATGCGTCCACCGCTAGAATCATTAAGAGCCCCGCTTGCGGTGAATGTTTCGTCACTTTCATTAATATCTGGCGGCAGAACCTGAATATTCATGCGCTTGCATTCATCAATAAGAAACGAAATGCGGTCTATATCTTTTTGTTCGGAATTTAGCAAAGCAGCCATAAACTCCGTGGGATAGTGCGCTTTTAAATATGCCGTCTGAAATGCAATTGTTGCGTAGCACGCGGCATGGCTGCGGTTGAAGCCGTAGTGGGCAAAAGGTTCAATAAATTGAAACAATTGATCGCCGATTTTTTCCGACAAGCCATTTTTTTTTACACCTTCAATGAATTTCACTCGTTGCTCATCCAGCAACTCTTTGATTTTTTTACCGATAGCTTTGCGTAACACATCAGCTTCGCCAAAACTAAATCCTGCTAGCTCGCGGGCAATCTCAAGAACTTGTTCTTGATACACCGCAATGCCGTAAGTATTTTTTAGAATCGGCTCAAGCGCGGGATGAAGATAAGTAATTTGTTTTTTACCGTGTTTGCGGGCAATAAAATCCGGAATAAATTCCATTGGACCCGGCCGATACAGAGAAACCATAGCGATAATATCTTCCAAGCTGCTCGGCTGAAGTTCTTTCAAGTAGCGCTTCATTCCCGAGCTTTCCAACTGAAAACAACCCGTGGTGTTTGCTTCACGCATCAGGGCGAGAGCTTTTTCATCGTCCATGGGGATTGTGTCTATGGAAAGTTTTACGCCGTATCTTTTCCTGATTGACTCAAGAGCATGTTCGATGATGGTTAGGTTCTTGAGTCCCAAGAAGTCCATTTTCAATAAACCCAGTTCTTCCACCGCGTGCATTTCGTATTGAGTAACCGGCGTTGCGATTAATTCTTCACCTTTCATTTGTGTTGGTAGTTGTAGGGGGGTTAGTTCCTCAAGTGGTCGGCCTGCTATAACCACGCCGCAGGCATGAGTGGAGGCATGGCGCACCACGCCTTCAAGTTTTTTTGCGGTGTCAATAAGTTTTCTGGCGCGTTCGTCTTGCGCGTAAATTTGTTTCAGTTCATTCACTTCTTCTACGGCTTGGCCGAGTGTAAAATGCATCGGGATTAATTTGGCGAGCTTGTCGCAATAGCCGTATTCATAATCGAGCACTCGGCCGACATCGCGAATCGCCACTCGCGCCGCCATTGTTCCGAAAGTAATAATCTGCGCCACATGGTCGCGGCCATATTTTTCAGAGACATATCCAATGACTTCATCTCTGCGCGTGTCGGTAAAGTCCATATCAATATCAGGCATGGAGATACGCTCGGGATTTAAAAAGCGCTCAAACAAAAGATTGTATTTGAGCGGGTCGATATTCGTGACGTTGGTAAGATAGGCGACAAGCGAGCCCGCGGCAGAACCTCTGCCCGGACCAACAACGATGCCATGCTCCTTCGCCCAATTGGTAAAATCTTGAACGATAAGAAAATATGAGGAATAGCCGGTTTTTTTGATGATACTTAATTCGTAATCTAGTCGTTCTAGTATAGTTTGTGTGTTTTGGTCATTAGAAATTGAGAATTGTTTTAAAATTGGAAATTTAAAATTTAAAATTGTCGGCGCCTGTATTTCAAATCTTTTTTTTAATCCCTCCACGCAAAGCTTAGTAAGATATGAAAAGTCATCGTATCCTTCCGGAACCTCGTAGTTCGGCAGTTGATATTTTCCTAGCACAATTTCTATATCGCAGGCATCGGCAATTTTTTGTGTATTGGTAATTGCTTCCGGAATATCTTTAAATTCCTCTATCATTTGCTCGGTAGATTTCATTGAGAAATCATCGTCTTTCATTGTCAGGCGTTGCGTATCGGAAATTTTGTTGCCGGTTTGAATTGCAAGCAGAATATCTTGCGCCTCCCAATCTTCTTTTTTTAGATAGTGAGAATCTTGCGTGGCGACAAGCGGCGCGCCGCATTCTTTGCCGAGTGTGACAAGCGCCGCGTTAAGCTTAAGTTGCTCTGGAATATTTTTGTGGTACTGAAGTTCAAGATAATAATTTTCTTTGCCGAATATTTCTTGGTACTGAGTGATAATTTCGCGCGCTTTATCTAAATTGTTGGCAAGCACCGCTTTAGCGAGCTCGCCATTCAAACAACCCGACAATGCAATAATGCCGTCGCCGCATTCTTTCAAAAGTTCTTTATCAACTCGCGGCTTGTAGTAGTAGCCTTCAATATGCGCTTTAGAAGAAAGTTTAATAAGGTTTTTGTAACCCCGGTCATTTTTTGCAAGAAGCGTCAGGTGATAGCGCTTATCGTCAATGCCCGGGCGTTTGTCAAAGCGGCTGTCGGGCGCGACATATGTTTCCATGCCGAAGATTGGTTTGATGCCGCGTTTTTTTGCTTCTTTGTATAACTCAACAATGCCATACATCACGCCGTGGTCGGTAAGAGCCACAGAATCCATGCCCAGTTCCTTTACATAGTCAAGCATCTCGCCGATTTTTGGCAAGCCATCGAGCAGGGAATAGTGGGAGTGGACGTGAAGATGAGTAAATTTTTGGTTCATTTAATACAGAGTGTTTATTTCTAATTTATAGAATTATATAAATATAATAAATGAATAGTGAATCATGAATTGTGAATAGTGAGTGGCTTTTATAGCATTCTCGATTCATGATTCTTGATTCAGTATTCTCAATAGTTTTCCCATTATATCACCACCCGTATCTTTATAGAAATTTTTGCGGATGCCTTGTATTTATCTTTAGTCGTGTCATTATGCATGCATGAAAGTACGAAGAGTCAACGTGCGGAAAGAAAGGAAGAATGTTTATGGCTGTCAAGAATTCCGTCCGATTGTTCCTTAGGTGCGCTGTAGGCCTTATTGTATTGGCCGCATTTGTTTTTGTGTCTTTTTTGTATCCCGTGCTAACAGCGGTATGCGCGATAGTTCTTTTTTCTATACTTATTTTAATGACTATTTTTGCAGTGTTGGGCGGGCGGCGAGGCGACTTATAGCACTTGGTTGCAGTACACATAAAGGCTCTCTTTGAGGGCCTTTTGTATTTCGTCTCAGCCCTTGACAAAATAACCTAGTGGGTGTATAATACACGCATAAAGAATGAATGAAAGGGAGGTGTTCGGCGAGGCCTTATGTGGTGTTATCCACGTAGAGCATCGCCGGACCCCTCCCCGCTGACAGAGCTGGCTAGAGCGGGGAAGCCTCAAGACGCCAAGCGCGTATTGCCCTTAAGGCAAATGCGCATTGGCAGAGGTCAGTGTGGTCGCGAAAGCGGCCCGGGCAAGAAGGGACTATAAGTGGGTTTAAAACCCACTTATAGTCCCAGCCAGTACCTTCTAAATATCTTGGAGAGAGGACCCGAGCCCCTGGGTTAAAGGGCAACCTCGCATGCGCGAGGCAAATAAGCGGAAAAAGACGATTGAAAGATCTTTTCTCTTCATGGTATTACCAATACACAAAGAGAAGAAGTTTTTCAATCGTTTTTCTTTTTTACCCAGCAGTTGCGGGGTAAAAAAGACCCTGAGCGAGCATAGCGAGTCGAAGGGTTACCACTATTCAGTATTCAAGCACCCAGAATGGAGAGAGAAAATAAAGATACGAGGCACTAAATTATATATTTTGGCCTATCGTTTATCTTCATTTACTCTCCGTTCTGGTTCCTTGAAACAAACTTCAGAGCGGCAGAGAGAACGCAATTTATTTGTATTTTCTCTGCCGCTCTGGAAAAAGAGTGAGCTTACGGGCTCCGTCAGCCCTAATGACGGAAGGAGAAAATGAAAATTTATTTCGGTTTCGCGCTCGCTGACTCCATGTTCGATGGAGTCAGCGAAATCTCTCGGCGGACGCTGTCCGTCGAGAGATTAAGTCTCGGGTTAAGGCGGGGGTGGAATCCTGCCTCAACCCGAGCCATGGCGCCACGATTGGCGCCATGAGGGGTCGATACGGGATCGATGTTACGATCCCGGAGACCCCGCCCCGAGTAGCGCTCGGGGTTGGCGACTCAGTGGTGGTCATGGGGGTTCGCGGCTTGCCGCGGCTCACTGACCGCCACGAGTATTCGGAGGAGGAGATCGCTTCGGCGACATTCTCCTTCTCCGAATACACCGTCGTCAGTTAAAAACTGACGACGAAAAATATTTTGCCAGTTAGAGTAAATTGGCAGGCGCGCCTCACGCCTGAAATCAGAGGTAGCCGGCCGATTCGCCTAGGGTGGATGGGCCGCAAAGAAGAAAGGAGAGTGGCTGTGGCGCAACAACGCCCGTGTCGCTCTCCTCTTTCGCCGAATTCATCATCACGAGGCGTAAGTTGAAGATGATGGGTTCAGAGAAGGACTTTAAAAAAAATGGCCGCCTACGCTTAATAAGCTACGGCGTGCCGAATAAAGGAGGCACCACATGAGGTGCATGGCGAACTTCCTTCGCTGGCTCGCCAACAGGGTTGGCGGGTCTAGCGGAGGGGCCGCAGGGCGAGGACGCGGTCCTCGCCCTGCGGCCGGACGGCGGCCGGCTCCACGTGGTGGTCGGCCGCCGTTCCGCCCCCACCATCAGGGAGGGTGGGGGCGTTGGAGCATTCCGCTGGCACTTCTAGTGCTGGCGGCATGGTTCATCATGAGCGGCAATGCCTTGGCGTTGGTAACAACGCTAGGCAATGCCGCCCAAGCCCTGATGGTCGCCGTGGGTCAGGTTCTCACGAACCTGATCGTCATGGCGATCATGCTCGTAGTCCTGTGGAAGCTCTTTGAGCTTTTCACAGGAGGTCTATTCCCGGGGCCTGGAAACGGGAAGAAAGGAGGCAAGAAGTAGAGAAAGGGGAGGCGGTTCTAACCGCCTCCCAACCTCATCAAAATCCAAGAAATTATTCGTGGATTTTGATGGGTTCTTAAACAAAAAAATAGTCTCGCACAGTTGCGGGGCACAGTCGTCTATGCTTGAACACAAGCTACGGCGTGCTGAAGAAAGCAAATGGACGATGTTCGTTTATTATTTAAATTTTTCACGAGCAAGTCCGGACTGCTTCACAATTGCAAGCAGTGTGCCTTGAGGAATGGATTTATTATTCCCATGCAAGGGGACTGGCACGCTCGCATTGGTTTGCGGATTATGCCAAATCATGTGGCTTCCTCGCTGGCGAGATAAAACAAAACCGTTATCGCGAAGAATTCGAATAACTTGTCTTGCGGTGAGAGCGCGCATAGATTAAGGAAGAGCTACGCGGACCTCATCAATAATAGCCCTTGCAACCGCTTTGGGAATTTCTTGTTTGTGAGAAGTTAGTTCTTCAATCCACAATTCCAAAACTTCTTGCGCTTTTGCCTTAGCTTCTTCAAAATTCTTTCCAAAGGTTACGCATCCGGGAAAATCCGGGAAAGATACATTATATCCTCCCTCCTCCGCGGGATCAAACACGGCGAAATAAGATGAAATTTTATGAGTTTTTCTAGCCATGTGCTTATTATAGCTTCAAGGAAAGAGAAGTCAACGCTAAGTCTTTTCTTGAGAAAAAACGTGCTTCTTATTGATTTAAGGCGAATCCATCAAAGTTTACAATTTAACTTATCATGGACGGCCGTCCATATTAAGTTAAATTCAAATTGTGGATTTTGATGGGTTCTTAAACAAAAAAATAGTCCAGTTCTAAAAGACTGGGCAGGCCGCCTACGCTTAATAAGCTACGGCGTGCCGAGGAAAGGAGTTAAGAAAAAGTTAGCGGTAGTATTGCGCACTTGTGCGCAATACTACCGCTAACGAATCTATCAAAGTTTACAATTTAGCTTTCAATACACGGCCGTGTATTGAAAGCTAAATTCAAATTGTGGATTTTGATGGGTTCTTTGAACAAAATAAATAATCCCATCTCGCTACCGCGAGATGGGACGGAAAGGAGCGTTCCATGTTTCCGGACATCGTGGTCCGGCTCGCCCAGGCCATGCAAGCGCGTGGCGGGCGGCTGTTCGTGGTCGGCGGGACTGTCCGGGACATGATTCTGGGCGTTCCGCCGAAGGACTTTGACCTCGAGGTGCACGGCATTGCGCCGTCGCGTCTCGAGGAGACCGTCGCCTCCTTTCATCCGAGCTGGATGGACACCGTGGGGCGTTCCTACGGCGTTCTGAAGGTTCGGATCGACGGGGAGGATTTGGACATAGCTCCACCCCGCCGAGACTCCAAGGTCGGAGAGGGTCACAAGGGGATCCTGGCGGTCCCTGACCCGACTATGACCTTGGAGGAAGCATGCCGTCGCCGTGACTTCACGGTTGGGGCGATGGCGATGGATCCCCTGACCGGAGAACTTTTTGACTTCTTCGGAGGTCAGGAAGATTTGCGGCAGGGGATTCTGCGGGCGACTGACCCGGAGCGGTTCGTGGACGATCCACTGCGCGTGATGCGCGCGGTGCAGTTCGCGGCCCGCTTCGGGTTTGCGGTGGAACAGGCAACAGCCGTGCTCTGCCGCAATGTCACTGCGACCAAAGAGTTTGTCGGCCAGTCGCCGGCGCGGGTTTCCGAGGAATGGCGCAAACTGCTTCTCAAGAGCCCGCAGCCGTCGGTGGGCTTGCAGGTCGGGCTGGAGCTTGGGGTGTGGGATGCACTGCACCCGGAGCTTGCGGCCTTGTGGATCTGCCCTCAGGATGCCAATTGGCACCCGGAAGGCAGTGTCGGCGAGCACACGAAATTGGCGGTGGACAAAGCTGCTGAAATCGTGCGCCGCGAAGGGCTGGCGGGGGACGACGCCCTGGTCATCATCCTGGCAGTCCTGCTTCATGATTCGGGGAAGCCGGCGACAACCGTCTTCATTGACGGCCGCTGGCGTTCCCCGAACCACGAGGCGGCGGGCGTGGATGCCGCGCGTAAGTTTTTTGCCCGAAACGCATTCGGGCGGGAGATTGAAGCGCGCGTTCTGCCGCTAATCGCCGATCACTTGTTTCCAGCCCAGCATGGGCTGGAGGTGAGTGATGCGGCGATTCGCCGCCTGGCACAGCGTCTGGTTCAGGCAACCATCGCGGAATTGGTGATGGTGTCGGAGGCAGACGTGCTAGGCAGGGCTGTGCCTAATCGCGAGTTCGCGGAAGGTACGGCTCTGCTGGAGCAGGCGAAGACGCTGGCTGTCGGCTCGGGCAAGACCGAGCCATTGCTGATGGGGCGCCACCTCATCAGCGAGCTCGGCATGAAGCCGAATCGGCAGTTTAGCGAGATTCTCCGCGCCGTGTTTGAGGCGCAGCTTGAGGGTCGGGTTGCGACCATTGAGCAGGCGCTGGATATGGCGCGGGAGATTATGGCCGCCTACGCTTAAAAAGCTACGGCGTGCCAAGGAAAGGAGGTTACGATGAAAAATTTACGGACGCGAATTTTGTCCAGGAAGACCTGGACGTCGCGTCCTAGTAGTCCGCTCATCCGACGGATGAAGCGGATGCTAGCACGGCAACGGCGTAAACAGCCGTTGCCGTGCTACTAGATAAGGCCTCGCTGTCAGCACACGTGCTGACAGCGAGGCGAATCCATCAAAGTTTATCGGCCTAAGGCGGATGGATTTTGCTGGGTTCTTAAACAAAAATAATCAGATAAAGCATTCTGGTTTCCACAGAGCCGCGGAGTCAATGTGAGATTTGTATAGCTTAGATGAAAATCTAAGCATCTCTCTCCATTTGTATAAATCATACATTGGTTTCCGGCTCTGTGGAAAAGTATTCCACTAGAAGTTTATAGTAGTGTCCTGCTAGGCGGGACGGGCCGTCGTCGCTAAAGCTATGACGGCCAAAGAAAGGAAGGTTGTCATGAAAGACTTCGCGGGATATTCGTAGGCGGACCAGGATTTCCTGGCCCATATCTGCGAAGTTATGCGTCGTCTGGACGAGTTGGACGAGCTCGCCCACGAGGACGAGGAGTTCGTCCACAGGAATCATTACCGGATTCTTGCGGCTAGTCGCCCGCCAACGCCAATGGTTAACCGCGGCAACGATCGTGGAGGTCCTGGCGAGGAGGACCTCGGGCTCTACGGAGGAGGGCCCGTGTAGACATTGGCGCCCCCGCAACAGCGGGGGCGCCAAATCATTTTTAAGGCATTCGCAAAGCGCCTATCCTTAACGGGGTTTACAAAATCTTCTAATGCTGATAAAAGATAATCATACTAATCACGAATGCTGAATATAGGGTAAAGGATTAAAAAGTTTTTCGAGAGTTCCTGTATTCTGTATTCAATATTCAATATTTCTAGACTATGGCATTACCAACACAACGTCATACCAAATCCCGCCGCAACAGACGCCGTTCGCACCTCGCGCTTAAGCAAACGAGTATTGTGTCTTGCAAAAAATGCGGCAAGCCATCTCTTCCTCATCGCATGTGCGAGTATTGCGGCACATACAAGGGCAGAATGGTCATTGATGTAATTGCAAAATTAGACAAAAAAGAGCAGAAGAAACGCAAGCGCGAACAAGCAGAGCACGAACATGAGCATGTTGCCGAAAAATCAGAAAAAGTAATTCAGAAATAATATCTCAAATCGCAAATCTCAAATCGCAAAACTGAAACTCAAATCTCAAAACTACGTAGTAAGATTTCAGATTTGAGATGTAATTTTGAGATTTGCCATTTAAGATTTAAGTTAAAAGTTAACACAGTTCTTTATGGCAAATCGTCATCTTTCGCGAACCATCGCAATGCAGTCCCTTTATGAATGGGATTTCTGGGGACGCGACAATTCACGGCTTTCGGAAATTTTGGAACGTAACATCGCAGAAATGGGGGCAGGCATTGACGATCCGACATTAGTCCACGCTATCGTGGATGGTGTTATAGAGCATCGCGAAAAGATGGACGAAATTATCACGCGCTGCGCGCCAGCTTGGCCCTTGGAGCAGGTGACAATCATAGACCGAAACGTTTTGCGAATCGGTATTTTTGAATTATTGTGGGGAAACCGCGACGAAGTACCGCCAAAAGTGGCAATTAATGAGGCAATTGAAATTGCAAAGACATTCGGCGGCGAAAGCTCTGGCCGATTCATTAATGGTGTTTTGGGGACAATTTATCGCGAAATAGGCGAACCGGGCAAGGAGCAGATGACGAAGAAGAAAGAAGAGATCGATGTCGCAGAATCTGTGGAGAGTGAAGTATTAGAAGAGAAGGAGCAATTAACAGAGGATTAATTTACTTGAATAGTGAATTATGAATTGTGAATACTGGGGCGACTGACGCATCGGTATTCATGATTCATTATTCATGTTTCGGTATTCATGTTTTCATGGAAGAATTTTCAGAATTAGAAAAAAAACTTGGCATTGAGTTTACAGATAAAGACTTGCTTAAGCAGGCCTTTATTCATCGTTCGTATTTAAACGAGCATCCGGAAATTGCTTTGCCGCATAACGAGCGTTTGGAGTTTTTGGGCGATGCTGTTCTTGAACTTGTGGTAACTCGCTATCTTTACTCGAACTATCCAAACCCTGAAGGTGAGCTGACCAACTGGCGCGCCGCGCTTGTAAACAGCAAGATACTCGGTCAGATTGGCGAGGGTTTAGGATTTAACGATTTCATGCTGCTTTCAAAGGGCGAAGCCAAGGATGCTGGCAAGGCGCGGCATTTTATTTTGGCGAACGCTATGGAAGCGTTTATCGGATCGCTGTACTTGGATAAGGGCTACGACGCGGCATCGGAGTTTATTACAAAATATGTTTTAGTCGAGCTTCCTAGTATAATTAAAGAGCAGCTTTATCAGGATCCAAAAAGCAAGTTTCAGGAAAAAGCCCAGGAAGTTGTTGGCATTACTCCAACCTATAATGTTATTGACGAGTGGGGACCGGATCACGAGAGGCATTTTGTGGTTGGCGTGTATCTAGGCGAGGAGCTTATTGCTAAGGGCGAGGGAAGCTCCAAGCAAGAGGCTCAGGAGGAAGCGGCGAAAAATGGGTTGGAGGTGAAGGGATGGTGACGCCACCACTATGAATATTGAATTATGAATAGTGAATTGTGAATACTTAAGGACGGCCGGATTCATGATTCTCAATGGCGTTGTTGAGTAAATCCCGAACACGATAGTTTTCACCTAGTGTATTCAGGATTTACTCAACAACATAGGAGTCCGGCATACCAAGAGCAGTCATGATATTCAATGCCTTGCAGCGTAGGAATAGCTGGACTCGTTGAT